>NZ_JAUHUI010000017.1:0-108573 GCF_030418155.1 Pseudomonas sp. 2,4-D | reverse complement strand
CCGTCCAGGTAGGCTGTGATCGCTGTGAGCTTGAATTGCTCGGTGTACTTACCCATAGATCCCCCAAGGGTTGGATTAGTGTCCAACTTCTTGGGGGCAGTCCAGGCTCCGCCTGGCAATCTGGTATTTGCGAAGGAACATTTTGCCGCTGCTTTAAGCTCGCCCGTCAGCGCTTCATAGGTCACCTGGTACCTGTGACGAGGAAGTGTGGCGCATGATGCAAGCGAGCAAGCGTAGGGCTGGCCAGGGCAGCTGGCCAGGAAAACAGTGTATTGACCCGTTCAAGGCGGACTTCGATATGTTGCAGACGCAGCCGGTGTCACGTTCCGTGCGGCTCAACGGCTTTTCTACCTGTCTGCGCCTGGAGGCTGTCTACTGGGGTATCCTTGAGCGCATCGCCGCCGCCAACCGTTGCTCGGTCAGTGCCGTGTTGTCCTACGTGGACCGTGAGGTGCACCTGCGCCAGGGCGGAGTGCGCAATTTCAGCGGGCTGATCCGGGTAATCTGCGTGGCGTGGCTGCAGGACCCGCCAAGTGCGCGCTGATCGCCAGGCGGGCTGCGCAGTGCTTGCTAACCATATATAATCCCGCTTTTTGCTGCCCCCCGGCAGCCAGCGTTATGGTTGACGAGAGACACCCATGCCCCTTTATGACTATCAATGTGCGTCCTGCGAGCACCGCATGGAAGTGCTGCAGAAGATCAGCGCCGCGCCGCTGACCGATTGCCCGGCCTGTCAGGCGCCGGCACTGAAAAAGCTGCTGTCGGTGCCAGGCTTTCGCCTGAGCGGTAACGGTTGGTACGAAACCGACTTCAAGACCGGGGCGAAAAAGAATCTGGCAGGCGGCGACAAGGCCGACTGAGTTGAATGCTGTGACCGGGTCTTGCAGTATTAGCCCTCCGGGCGGCCAAGGCCTCCACCGAATACACGAATCACGAGAAGCGAAACCACCATCATGATGCGCAGCCATTATTGCGGCCAACTGAACGAGAGCCTGGACGGCCAGGAAGTCACCCTTTGCGGCTGGGTCCATCGTCGCCGCGACCACGGCGGGGTGATCTTCCTCGACATCCGTGACCGCGAAGGCATGGCCCAGGTCGTGTTCGACCCGGATCGCGCCGAAACCTTCGCTGCCGCCGACCGTGTGCGCAGCGAATACGTCGTGCAGATCACCGGCAAGGTCCGCAAGCGTCCTGAGGGTGCAGTGAATGCCAACATGGCTTCCGGTGCCATCGAGATCCTCGGCTACCAGCTGAACGTGCTCAACGAAGCGGAAACCCCTCCGTTCCCCCTGAACGAATACTCCGACGTCGGCGAGGAGACCCGCCTGCGTTACCGCTTCATCGATCTGCGTCGCCCGGAAATGGCCGACAAGCTGCGCCTGCGCTCGCGCATCACCAGCAGCATCCGTCGCTTCCTCGACGAAAACGGCTTCCTCGACGTCGAAACCCCGATTCTCACCCGTGCCACCCCGGAAGGCGCGCGCGACTACCTGGTGCCAAGCCGTACCCACGCCGGTAGCTTCTTCGCCCTGCCGCAATCGCCACAGCTGTTCAAGCAGCTGCTGATGGTCGCTGGCTTCGACCGTTACTACCAGATCGCCAAGTGCTTCCGTGACGAAGACCTGCGTGCCGACCGTCAGCCGGAATTCACCCAGATCGACATCGAGACCAGTTTCCTCGATGAAAGCGAGATCATGGGCCTGACCGAAAGCATGATCCGCAAGCTGTTCAAGGAAGTGCTCGACCTGGAATTCGGCGAGTTCCCGCACATGACCTTCGAAGAGGCCATGCGCCGCTACGGCTCCGACAAGCCAGACCTGCGTATTCCGCTGGAACTGGTCGACGTTGCCGACCAGTTGAAGGATGTCGACTTCAAGGTGTTCGCCGGCCCGGCCAACGATCCGAAGTGCCGTGTTACCGCCCTGCGTCTGCCAGGTGGTGCCAGCATGCCGCGCAGCAAAATCGACGAGTACACCAAGTTCGTCGGTATCTACGGTGCCAAGGGGCTGGCCTACATCAAGGTCAACGAGCGCGCCAAGGGCGTCGAGGGCCTGCAGTCGCCTATCGTCAAGAACATCCCTGAGGCCAACCTCAACAACATCCTCGACCGCGTTGGCGCCGTAGACGGTGACATCGTGTTCTTCGGTGCCGACAAGTTCAAGGTGGTCAGCGAAGCCCTGGGTGCGCTGCGTATTCGTCTGGGTCACGACTTCGAGCTGCTGACCTGCGAGTGGGCGCCGATGTGGGTCGTCGACTTCCCAATGTTCGAAGAGAACGAGGACGGCAGCTTCACTGCATTGCACCACCCGTTCACCGCGCCGAAGTGTACCCCGGAAGAGCTCGAGGCCAACCCGGCCAGTGCCCTGTCCCGTGCCTACGACATGGTGCTGAACGGTACCGAGCTGGGTGGCGGTTCGATCCGTATCCACCGTAAAGAGATGCAACAGGCGGTATTCCGTCTGCTGGGTATCGAGGCGGAAGAACAGGAAGAGAAGTTCGGCTTCCTGCTCGACGCTCTGAAGTTCGGGGCACCGCCTCACGGTGGCCTGGCGTTCGGTCTGGACCGTCTGGTCATGCTGATGACCGGCGCCCAGTCGATCCGTGAAGTGATCGCGTTCCCGAAAACCCAGAGCGCTGCATGCGTCATGACCCAGGCCCCTGGCATGGTCGACGCCAAGGCCCTGCGCGAGCTGCACATCCGACTGCGTGAACAGACCAAGGTCGAGTAAGCAGTCCTCGGGCGCATCCACATGGATGCGCCTTTGCGTTTCGACGCAGGTTTTTTCCCGTCCCGCCCCGTCATGGGGCGGGGCCGTTTGTGATTCAAAGGATTCGGAGTCGTTATGGCTGGTCATTCCAAGTGGGCGAACATCAAGCACCGCAAAGAGCGCCAGGATGCCAAGAGGGGCAAGGTCTTCACCAAGTGGATCCGTGAACTGACGGTCGCTGCCAAGCAGGGTGGCCCTGATCCGGCATCCAACCCACGTCTTCGCCTGGCCCTGGACAAGGCGTTGGGCGCCAACATGAGCCGCGACATCATCGATCGCGCCGTGGCCCGTGGCGCTGGCACCAATGAAAGCGACAATGTCGAAGAGCTTAGCTACGAAGGTTACGGCCCGGGTGGCGTGGCGATCATGGTCGAAGCCATGACCGACAACCGCAACCGTACCGCCGCGGCCGTGCGTCATGCCTTCACCAAGTGTGGCGGCAACCTGGGTACTGACGGTTCGGTGGCCTACCTGTTCGAGCGCAAAGGCCAGATCAGCTTTGCCCCGGGCGTGGAAGAGGACGCGTTGATGGAAGCGGCAATGGAGGCCGATGCCGACGACGTGGTCGCCAACGACGACGGCTCGTTCGACGTGTTCACCTCGTTCAACAGCTTCTATGCCGTGCGTAATGCCTTGGAAGAGGCAGGCTTCAAGGCCGCTGACGCGGAAATCGTCATGCAGCCGACCACCAGTGCCGAGCTCGACCAGGACGGTGCCGAAAAGGTGCTCAAGTTGATCGACATGCTCGAAGACCTGGACGACGTGCAGAACGTCTATTCCAATGCCCAGATTTCCGACGAGATCATGGAAAGCCTCGGCTAAGGTGATTTGGCATTTTGTGCCAACTCTGAGCGTTTGATAGCGCCTGTGCCGGCCCTTTCGCGGGTAAACCCGCTCCTACAGGTATTACGCCCCTTTCAAATGTGGTGCAGTACCTGTAGGAGCGGGTTTACCCGCGAAAGGGCCGGCGCAGTTTGTAGAGATGCATCATTTTTTCGACGGGCTTTATGACTCTGATTCTAGGTATCGACCCCGGCTCGCGCATCACCGGCTATGGCGTGGTACGCCAGACCGCCCGTGGTTGCGAGTACGTGGCGTCGGGCTGCATCCGCACCGGCAGCGGTGAGCTGCACGAGCGGCTGCAGATTGTTTTTCGTGGTGTCAGTGAAATCATTGCCCAGCACGGCCCGGTGACCATGGGCATCGAACGGGTGTTCATGGCCCGCAACGCCGATTCGGCGCTCAAGCTTGGCCAGGCACGTGGCGCGGCTATCGTCGCCGCCGCCGAGGCCGGCCTGGAGATCGCCGAGTACAGCGCCACCCAGGTCAAACAGGCCGTAGCCGGCACGGGTGGGGCCAACAAGGAGCAGGTGATGATGATGGTCATGCACCTGCTGAAATTGACGCAGAAACCGCAGATCGACGCTTCCGATGCCCTGGCCATCGCTCTGTGCCACGCCCACACCCGCTCCAGCCTGGTGCCGCATGGCTTGAGCACAGCGCGGCGACGCGGCGGGCGCTTGCGTCTGTAAGCGCTTCATGCGCTGATACACATTTTGTTCGGGTGATACATTCACCCGCTGCATTTGCTGATAGGGTTGAGCGGTCTTTGACCGGCTCCCCGAGAGGAAGGATCGGAACGTGATTGGACGTTTGCGCGGCACCCTGGCGGAAAAACAACCGCCTCACCTGATTATCGACGTCAACGGCGTGGGTTACGAACTGGAAGTACCCATGACCACGCTGTACCGTCTGCCCAAAGTGGGTGAAACCGTCACGGTGCATACCCACCTGGTCGTGCGCGAAGATGCCCACTTGCTCTACGGCTTTGCCGAAAAGCGCGAGCGCGAGCTGTTCCGCGAGCTGATTCGCCTGAACGGCGTAGGGCCGAAGCTGGCCCTGGCGCTGATGTCCGGGCTGGAAGTGGATGAACTGGTGCGCTGCGTGCAGGCCCAGGACACCTCAGCCTTGGTGCGCGTACCGGGCGTCGGCAAGAAAACCGCCGAGCGCTTGCTGGTCGAGCTCAAGGACCGTTTCAAGGCCTGGGAAACCTCGCCGGCCATGTTCACCCTGGTGTCCGATGGGCCTTTACCGGTCGCCAGCGAGTCCAGTGCCGAGGCCGATGCAGTCAGTGCCTTGGTCTCGCTGGGCTACAAGCCGCAGGAAGCCAGCAAGGCAATCGCCGCGATCAAGGACAAGGCCGGCCTGAGCAGTGAAGAGCTGATCCGCCGCAGCCTGAAAGGGATGATTTCCAAGTGATCGAAGCTGACCGCCTGATCGCCGCCAGTGGCCGCGACCGCGAAGAAGTCCAGGACCGTGCGATTCGCCCGCTGAGCCTGGACGAGTACATCGGCCAGCCGGTGGTGCGCGAGCAGATGGCGCTGTTCATCCAGGCCGCCCGCGGCCGCGGCGAGTCGCTTGACCACACGTTGATCTTCGGCCCGCCCGGCCTGGGCAAGACCACCCTGGCCAACATCATCGCCCATGAAATGGGCGTGTCGGTGAAGAGCACCTCGGGGCCGATTCTCGAGCGCCCCGGCGACTTGGCAGCCATGCTGACCAACCTCGAGCCGCACGACGTGCTGTTCATCGACGAAATCCACCGCCTGTCGCCTGTTGTCGAGGAGGTGCTGTACCCGGCCATGGAGGACTTCCAGCTCGACATCATGATCGGCGAAGGCCCGGCAGCCCGTTCTATCAAGCTCGATCTGCCACCCTTCACCCTGGTGGGGGCTACTACACGTGCTGGCATGCTGACCAACCCGCTGCGTGACCGCTTCGGTATCGTCCAGCGCCTGGAGTTCTACAACGACAAGGATCTGAGCACCATCGTCAGCCGCTCGGCCAACATCCTTGGCCTGGCCATCGAAGACCAGGGTGCCTACGAGATCGCCCGACGTGCCCGTGGCACGCCGCGCATCGCCAACCGCCTGCTGCGCCGCGTGCGTGACTATGCCGAGGTACGCGGCAAGGGCCAGATCACCAAGGCCGTGGCTGACATGGCGCTGAACCTGCTGGATGTCGACGAGCGTGGTTTCGACCATTCCGACCGTCGCCTGCTGCTGACCATGATCGAGAAGTTCGATGGCGGCCCGGTGGGCGTGGACAACCTGGCTGCAGCCATCAGCGAAGAGCGTCATACCATCGAAGATGTGCTGGAGCCGTACCTGATTCAGCAGGGTTACATCATGCGCACGCCACGCGGCCGCGTGGTCACCCGGCATGCCTACCTGCACTTTGGGCTGAATATCCCCGGGCGCTTGGGGGAGGGGGGCGATTTTTCCGAGCCAGGCGATGAATGACAGATCGAAAGCGACTTTTTGTGGTCCTACCGCTGGCATGCCCCTGGTGCGCTGGCAATAAGACATTAATGAAGAAAAAACAGTTGCCACAGCGGATTGGCAAGCTGAGGAGTAAGCACTAGAGTATGCGCGCGCAAAATCAGCTCGAACCGTTCGCACATCGGTGTCGCGTCTATTACGAAGATACCGATGCGGGCGGCGTGGTGTATTACGTCAACTACCTGAAATTCATGGAGCGCGCGCGCACCGAACGCCTGCGGCACCTGGGCTTTTCCCAGTCGCAACTGGCTGAAGACAACCTGCTGTTCGTGGTCCATTCCAGCGAAGCGCGCTATCACGCGCCGGCGCGGCTGGATGACGAATTGCGGGTGACCGCGCAGGTCCTTGAACTCAATCGCGCCAGCTTGCGTTTCGTACAGCAGGTCTGGCGGGAAAAGGATGAAACGCTGCTTTGCGAAGGGCAGTTCCTGGTGGCTGCCGTGCGCGCCGACACTTTCAAACCCCGAGCCCTACCCCCCCAGCTGCGCGACGCCTTTGCGGCGGACGGCTCGGGTAATCAATCGAATGCAGGAGAATAAGCGTGGAAGCTAACGTCGTCGACCATACCTCCATGTGGAGTCTGGTCAGCAATGCCAGCGTGGTGGTACAGCTGGTAATGCTGACCCTGGTGGCCGCCTCGGTCACCTCATGGATCATGATCTTCCAGCGCAGCACCATGCTGCGCGCCGGTCGTCGTGCGCTGGATGCCTTCGAAGAGCGCTTCTGGTCGGGCATCGACCTGTCCAAGCTGTACCGCCAGGCAGGCAGCAACCCAGACCCGGACTCCGGCGTGGAGCAGGTGTTCCGTGCCGGTTTCAAGGAGTTCTCGCGCCTGCGCCAGCAGCCGGGTGTTGACCCGGACGCCGTCATGGAAGGTGTTGGCCGTGCCATGCGTGTGGCCATCTCGCGCGAGGAAGAAAAACTCGAGCAGAGCTTGCCGTTCCTGGCCACCGTTGGTTCGACCAGCCCGTACATCGGCCTGTTCGGCACCGTGTGGGGCATCATGAACTCCTTCCGCGGCCTGGCCAGCGCCCAGCAGGCCACCCTGGCTACCGTTGCTCCGGGCATCGCCGAAGCACTGATCGCTACCGCCATCGGCCTGTTCGCGGCAATCCCGGCTGTTATTGCCTACAACCGTTTCGCCGCGCGCAGTGAAGTACTGATCGGCCGTTACTACACCTTCGCCGACGAGTTCCAGGCGATCCTGCACCGCAAAGTGCACACCAGCGAAGAGTAATCAGGTAGAAGCCCATGGCCCGAGTTCGCCACAAACGCAAGCCCGTCGCCGAGATGAACGTGGTGCCCTACATCGACGTGATGCTGGTGCTGCTGGTCATCTTCATGGTGACGGCGCCCATGCTCAACCAGGGCGTGAAGGTCGACCTGCCCAAGGTTTCCAGCGAAGCCTTGCCGCAGGACAACAACGTCCAGATCCTCACCATCTCCATCAAGGCCGATAAAACCTATTACTGGAACCTCGGCAGCGAAGTCGATACCGACAAGCAGATGGACAAAGCCATGACCTTGCCGGCCATGACCGACGCCGTGACCAAGATCATTGCTGCCGGCCGTGACCAGGGCAAGCAGACCCAGGTGTTCATTCGTGGCGACAAGGCTGTCGACTATGGCGCGGTCATGGGTGCCATGGGCGGGTTGCAGAAGGCCGGTGTCGGTAACGTTGGCCTGATTACCGAGGCGCCCTGATGCAACAGCGAGAGCCATCCGCCTCGGAAAGCTACTTCTGGCCCAGTGTCTGGGCCATCGGCCTGCATGTGCTGGTGTTCGCCCTGCTGTTCGTCAGTTTTGCCATGACGCCGGAGCTGCCGCCTTCCAAGCCGATCGTTCAGGCGACCCTGTACCAGCTCAAGTCCAAGAGCCAGGCAACTACCCAGACCAATCAGAAGATTGCCGGGGAGGCGAAGAAAACCGCTTCGCGCCAGACCGAAGTCGAGCAACTGGAACAGAAGAAGGTCGAGCAGGAGGCCGTGAAGGCCGCGGAACAAAAGAAAGCTGACGCCGCTCAAAAGGCCGAAGAGGCCCGCGAAGCCGCCGAGGCGAAAAAAGCCGAGGATGCTGCCAAGGCCGCTGAAGCCGCCAAGGCCGCCGAGGCCAAGAAAGCCGCCGAAGCCAAGAAGGCCGACGAGGCGAAGAAAGCCGCCGAGAAACAGCAGGCCGACATCGCCAAGAAGAAGGCCGAGGACGAAGCCAAGAAAAAAGCCGAAGAAGAGGCCAAGAAAGAGGCCGCTGAAGAGGCGAAGAAGAAAGCCGCCGAGGACGCCAAGAAAAAGGCAGCCGAGGACGCCAAGAAGAAAGCGGCGGCCGAGGACGCGAAGAAGAAGGCAGCTGAAGAGGCCAAGAAAAAGGCCGCTGCAGATGCCCAGAAGAAGAAGGCACAGGAAGCGGCCCGCAAGGCGGCAGAAGACAAGAAAGCCCAGGCACTGGCCGAGCTGTTGTCCGATACCACCGAGCGGCAGCAGGCGCTGGCCGACGAGCAGGGTGACCAGGTGGCCGGCGATTTCGACGACCTGATCCGCATGCGCGCGGCCGAGGGCTGGGCACGTCCGCCTTCCGCGCGCAAGGGCATGACGGTGGTCCTGCAGATCAACATGTTGCCGGACGGTACCATCACCAGTGTCAGCGTGGCCCGGTCCAGTGGTGACGGCCCGTATGACAGTTCGGCGGTGGCTGCGGTGAAGAACATTGGTCGTTTGACCGAGATGCAGGGTATGAAGCCGAGCGATTTCAACCAATATCGTTCGTTCAAGATGACATTTACACCTGAGGATCTAGCGTTGTGATTAAACGTCTGAGAGGACTGCTGGTCATGCTCTGCTGCGTGGCAGGCATGGCGGTGGCAGAAGAAAAGAACATCCTGGTTACCAGCGGCAGCGACCGGGCCACGCCCATCGCGGTAGTACCGTTCGGTCTGCAGGGCGGTAGCGTGTTGCCTGAAGACATCGCCGACATCATCGGCAACGACCTGCGCAACTCTGGCTACTACTCGCCAATTCCGCGGCAGAACATGATCAGCCAGCCGTCGCAGGCCAGCGAAGTGATCTTCCGTGACTGGAAAGCGCTGGGTGCACAGTACGTGATGGTCGGCAGCATCGTGCCGTCGGGCGGTCGCCTGCAGGTGCAGTACGCGCTGTTCAACGTCGCCACCGAGCAGCAAGTGCTGACCGGCAGCGTGGCGGGCAGCACCGACCAGCTGCGCGATATGGCGCACTACATTGCCGACCAGTCGTTCGAGAAGCTCACCGGCATCAAGGGCGCGTTCTCTACGCGCATGCTGTACGTGACGGCCGAGCGTTTCTCCACCAACAACACCCGCTACACCCTCCAGCGTTCGGACTACGACGGTGCGCGTGCGGTGACCCTGCTGCAATCGCGTGAGCCGATCCTGTCGCCGCGCTTTGCGCCAGATGGCAAACGTATCGCCTACGTCTCGTTCGAGCAGAAGCGCCCACGTATCTTCGTGCAGAACATCGATACTGGCCGCCGCGAGCAGGTGACCAACTTCGAAGGCCTGAACGGTGCGCCGGCCTGGTCGCCGGACGGCTCGCGCCTGGCGTTCGTACTGTCCAAGGACGGCAACCCGGACATCTACGTGATGAACGTGGCCTCGCGCCAGATCAGCCGTGTTACTGCAGGCCCGGGTATCAACACCGAGCCGTTCTGGGGCAAAGATGGCAACACCCTTTACTTCACTTCCGACCGTGGCGGCAAACCGCAGATCTATAAACAGTCGGTCAGTGGTGGTGGTGCCGAGCGCGTAACGTTCGTAGGTAACTACAACGCCAACCCGAAACTTTCGGCGGACGAAAAGACCCTGGTAATGATTCATCGCCAACAGGGCTTTACCAACTTCAAAGTGGCGGCACAGGACTTGCAACGCGGAAGTGTAAAGATTCTGTCTGAAACAAGTCTTGATGAGTCTCCCACTGTTGCGCCAAACGGCACCATGCTAATCTACGCCACCCGCCAGCAGGGCCGGGGAGTCTTGATGCTCGTGTCGCTGAACGGCCGCGTGAGGCTCCCACTTCCTACCGCTCAAGGCGAAGTCAGAGAACCGTCCTGGTCCCCTTACCTGAACTGATTGCGGCGTAATACATTTTGCTTAACACACTGGGGTTTCATTAGGAGTTTCACGATGGAAATGCTGAAGTTTGGTAAATTTGCTGCGCTGGCTCTGGCCATGGCCGTAGCTGTAGGTTGCTCCTCGAAGGGCGGTGACAACGCAGGCGAAGGCGCTGCTGTAGACCCTAACGCTGGCTACGGTGCCAACACTGGCGCTGTTGACGGCTCCCTGAGCGAAGAAGCCGCCCTGCGCGCAATCACCACCTTCTACTTCGAATACGACAGCTCGGACCTGAAGCCAGAAGCCATGCGCGCTCTGGATGTTCACGCCAAGGACCTGAAAGCCAACGGCAACCGTGTTGTTCTGGAAGGTAACACCGACGAGCGCGGCACCCGCGAGTACAACATGGCTCTGGGTGAGCGTCGTGCGAAAGCCGTTCAGCGCTACCTGGTTCTGCAGGGCGTTTCCCCTGCTCAGCTGGAACTGGTTTCCTACGGCGAAGAGCGTCCAGTTGCTACCGGCAACGACGAGCAGTCCTGGGCTCAGAACCGTCGCGTAGAACTGCGTAAGTAAGTTCTTATGCGTATGTGCCGCCGTGTAGTAACCGTCCTCGCACTCAGCCTGCCGCTTGCGGCCTGGGCTGAGGTCCCTGTAGTAGATGACAACGCAGGCAGCTATCCGCCTGCGGGTTATGGCACGAGCGGCGCCTATGCCGGGTCAGGGGCTTCGGCCCCTGCCTCTGCACAGGGCCAGCTGTTCATGCAGCTGCAACAGATGCAGGATCAGCTTTCCCGCCAGCAAGGCATCATCGAAGAGCTGCAAAACGATGTGTCGCGCATGAAGCAGGAAAACCTGGAGCGTTACCAGGACCTGGACCGTCGCATCAACAGTGGCGCTGCGCCTGCCGCAACCCCTGACAATTCCTCCGGTGGTGGTGCGTCCAATGCCGCCCCCGATGCCGCAGCAGGTGCTGCTGCGCAACAACCGGCCGGCAGTAGCCAGCCCGGTGATCCGGCGAAAGAGAAGCTCTATTACGACGCAGCTTTCGATCTGATCAAACAGAAAGACTTCGACAAGGCCAGCCAGGCGTTCAACGCCTTCCTGCGCAAGTACCCCAACAGCCAGTACGCCGGTAATGCCCAATACTGGTTGGGTGAAGTGAACCTGGCCAAGGGTGACCTGCAAGGCGCCAGCCAGGCCTTTGCCCAAGTCAGCCAAAAGTACCCGAAGCACAGCAAGGTGCCAGATTCGCTGTACAAACTGGCTGATGTCGAGCGCCGTATGGGCCATACCGACAAGGTAAAAGGCATCCTTCAGCAGGTCGTCACCCAGTACCCCGGCACCTCTGCCGCTCAACTGGCCCAGCGTGACCTGCAGAAGCTCTAGGCGTTGTCGCTGTACCTCTCGAAAGAAACCCGCGCCAGTCGCGGGTTTTTTCGTTAGAATCACTGCCCTTTTTTCGTAAACACGCTGCTGCGGATAACGCTATGTCGAGTCCGCGACAGTGCCTGACGGAGGCGGACAGCCTGTTTAGCTGTCACGCCCGTGGCGATCATGCAAGACACATTACGCATCACCGAAGTCTTTTACTCTTTGCAGGGTGAGACGCGAACGGCCGGGCTGCCCACGGTATTTGTGCGCCTCACCGGTTGCCCCCTGCGTTGCCAGTACTGCGACAGTGCCTATGCCTTCAGTGGCGGTACCGTACGCACCCTTGATTCGATCCTCGAACAAGTGGCCGGCTTCAAACCGCGCTACGTCTGTGTCACCGGTGGCGAACCACTGGCCCAGCCCAACGCCTTGCCGTTGCTGCAGCGGCTGTGTGATGCCGGTTACGAGGTGTCGCTGGAGACCAGCGGCGCGCTGGATATTGCCGGCACCGACACCCGCGTCAGCCGTGTGGTCGACCTGAAAACCCCTGGCTCCGAAGAGTCGCACCGTAACCGCTACGAGAACATCGAGCAGCTGACACGCAACGACCAGGTCAAGTTCGTCATCTGTTCCCGCGAGGATTATGACTGGGCGGTATCCAAGCTGATCCAGTACAACCTGGCAGAGCGTGCCGGTGAGGTGTTGTTCTCACCCAGCCATCATCAGGTGAACGCCAGTGACCTGGCTGACTGGATCGTTGCTGACAACTTGCCTGTACGCTTCCAACTGCAGCTGCACAAGCTGCTGTGGAACGACGAGCCCGGACGTTGATTGAGGAGCACGTACACATGACAGAAAAACGCGCAGTAATCCTGTTGTCCGGCGGCCTGGACTCGGCCACCGTGGTTGCCATGGCCAAGGCCGAAGGCTACAGCTGCTACACCATGAGCTTCGACTACGGCCAGCGTCATCGCGCCGAGCTGAACGCCGCTGCCCGCGTGGCCCGCGACTTGGGTGTGGTCGAGCACAAGGTGATTGGGCTGAACCTCGACGGCATCGGCGGTTCGGCATTGACCGACAGCAGCATCGACGTGCCGGAAGCCCCGGGTGAAGGCATTCCGGTCACTTACGTGCCGGCGCGCAACACCGTGTTCCTTTCGCTGGCGCTGGGTTGGGCAGAAGTGCTGGAAGCGCGCGACATCTTCATTGGCGTCAACGCCGTCGATTACTCTGGCTACCCGGATTGCCGTCCCGAGTTCGTCGAGGCCTTCGAGCGCATGGCCAACCTGGCGACCAAGGCTGGCGTAGAAGGGCAGGGCTTCCGCATCCAGGCGCCGCTGCAGAACATGAGCAAGGCGCAGATTGTGCAGGCGGGTATGGCCCGTGGTGTGGACTACAGCCTGACCGTTTCCTGCTACCAGGCCGACGATGACGGCCGCGCCTGTGGCAAATGCGACAGCTGCCGCCTGCGCGCCGATGGTTTCAAGGCCGCCGGTATCGAAGACCCGACTCGGTATTTTTGAAAAAATCGTGATTGGGTGTTGAATTCTCGTTAGAAATCAGTATTATACGCGCCATCAAATGGGTCGTTAGCTCAGTTGGTAGAGCAGTTGGCTTTTAACCAATTGGTCGTAGGTTCGAATCCTACACGACCCACCATACGCAGTACGTTAGAGCCCGCTACCAGAAATGGTCGCGGGCTTTTTCGTTTGCGCTACGGGTGTTCGGAAAAAAGGGGCGCAGAGCGCCCACGAATTACTCGGCCCATTCCGGGTCGCCAGTGAACACCACTGTCAGCCAGCGGTCCGGCCCTTCGCCGCCTACCGCGTCGCCAATCTCGTTGCGCCAGGCATCCCATTCATCGATAGTCTTCGCCGCCATGGTTTTGGGCACGATGAAATACAGCTCAATCTCCCGCGAACGCCCGACCTTGGCGACATAGGCGCGGTAAGACTGCAGGCCGTGGCGAGCGACGAAGGCCTTGGCAACTTCATCTACGTGCAGCTTGAGGTCGCCGGGGGTGACCAGGAAGATTTCGGACAGTGCCTGACGCACCACCGACATCGGCAACGGCACGATCACCAGGCACACCAGCGCCAGCACCGCCGGGTCGATGTACGGTGATACCCATTCCAGCGAAGTGCCCTGTACTGCATAGCCAAAGCAGAAGGCGATCAGCAGCGCGGCAGTGATGCTGGCCGACATCACCCAGCCCTTGACGTCCATGCGCACGAAGTCTGACTTCAGTTTGCGGTTGGCGCGGGCCTCGATGACGGCGATGGTCACGCAGGTGATCACCGTCAGCGCCGCGTAGACCATGGCAATGCCGAACTCCAGGTGGCGCCCGCCTTGCAGCAGGCTGCTGACGGCGTTGATCAGCGCGTAGATGGCCACCCCGCCGAGCAGAATGCCGTTGAGCGCCAGTACCATGGGCTCCAGGTGCCAGAAACCCATGGTGAAGCGCTCGCGCAGCTTGCGCGACATCTGCACGCTGGTGGTGTGCGAAGTGATCAGCTTGACCACCACAAGCGACAGCCCGCTCATGCTGGCGTCGACCAGCGAGTACACACCGTCGAAGACGATGGAGAACGAGCCGGAGGCAAGGCCGAAGGCGATGCCGATGGTGGCGATGAACAGGGTCGCGGCGATCGAGGTGCGTAAAAGCCCTTGTTCGCTGGTGATGTCGAAGAAGGTGGATCGGGTTGGATTAGGCATAAGTTGTGCTCAAAAATAACAATGGTGCGGTGCCTGTCAGGGCCTCTTCGCGGGCACGCCCGCTCCCACAGGAACTGCACAGCCCCTTAGGGTTACGCCGAACCTGTGGGAGCGGGCGTGCCCGCGAAGAGGCCCTGACAGGCTAGACGCGAAACTGCTCCATCAGCGCCTGCTGCTGGTTGGCCAGCCGGTTCAAGGCCTGACTGATGCGTGCCGATTCATCGGCCTGCCCGGCCAGTGATTCTGTCACGTCTCGAATGCCGGCCACGTTACGGTTCACTTCCTCGGCCACCGCGCTCTGCTCTTCCGCCGCCGAGGCAATCTGCAGGTTCATGTCGCTGATCACCGCCACGGCCTCGCCAATACGCTGCAGTGCCGGTAATGCCTGCTCCATGCGTGCGGCGCTGTCCTGGGCCTGGCGTTGGCCTGCATGCATGGCCCCCACCACGTCCTGGGTACCTTGCTGAAGGCCTTCGATGACCTGGCGAATTTCCTCTACCGAAACCTGCGTGCGCTGGGCCAGGCCGCGCACCTCATCGGCAACCACGGCGAAGCCACGCCCGGCTTCGCCTGCGCGGGCCGCTTCGATGGCGGCATTCAGTGCCAGCAGGTTGGTTTGCTCGGCAATGGTGCGGATCACTTCAAGCACCGAGCCGATTTGCCCGCTGCGGTCTTCCAGTGCACGTGCCTCGTCCATGGCAGTGTTCATGCCTGCGGCCAGGCGGTCGATGCCCTGGCGCGTGCTGTCCACCAGTTGCAAGCCTTCCTGGCTGGCCTGATCCGCGGCGCGTGCGGCCTGGGCCGCCTGCGAGGCGTTGTGGGCGACATCAAGTGCGGTGGCGCTCATTTCATTGGCCGCTGTGGCCACCTGTTCGATTTCGCGATGCTGTTGCTGCATGCCGTTGCTGGTCTGACTGGCGATGGCAGCCGATTGGTCGGCGGTATCGCGGGCTTCCTGCAGCGAGCCCTTGACCTGGGCAATGACCGGTTGCAACTTGTCGAGGAAGCGGTTGAACCAGCCGGTGAGCTGGCCCAGTTCATCCTGGCGGGCGTAGTCCAGGCGACGGGTAAGGTCGCCTTCACCACTGGCAATGTCTTCCAGGCGTGCAGCCACGGCCAGGATTGGCCGGGTAACGCCGCGCGCGGTCAGCCACACCAGCAGCAAACCGGCGATAGCCGTGCCAAGGCCTATCAGCAGGCTGGTGAGGTTGGCATTCTGGTTATGGGCGTCAAGGCGCTGGTTGAGGGCTGCGGCGGGGGCCTGCAGCACGCTTTCCGGCAGTTCCAGTACTACCTGCCACGGGGCTGTGTCAGGGATTGGCGTGAAGGGGTGGGCCACGCGCAGCAGGCCGTCGGCTACCGCTTTGTCCATGGGCTTACCGAGCGTGCTGTCGTCGCGGCTGTTGCCCGCCAGCAGGCCGGCGGCGGTGGCGATGCTCACCTGGCCCTGACCGTCGAACAGATCGCGGCGGCCGTCCACGCTCAGTTGCTGCAGGTTGGCCAGGCCGATGTCCAGGCCGACCACGCCAACTACCTTGCCGTGTTCCAGCAATGGCAGAGCGATGCTGGTCATCAGCACCTGACGGCCGTTGACCTCGTCGAGGTACGGTTCGAGCATACAGGCCCTGGCGGTGTCCTGCGGACAGGTCAGCCAGCGATTCTTCGCCGCGCCGTTGCTGCCGATGCTGGTGTCGCCGAGCATCGTTTCCGGCATGGCTTCAAGTTCCAGGGTGCCGGGGCTTGGTTGTGACCAGTACAGCGAGAAACGCCCGCTCTCATTGCTGCCCATGGCGTCCTGGCTTAGGTACTGGCTGTCCTGCTGGTCCAGGGCATTGGGCTGGAACACCAGGTACAGGCCGATCACGTCCGGGTTGCCGGCCAGGCTGGCACGCGCCTGGCGGGTTAGTTCGGCGCGCAGGTCGCTACCACCACGGTCCTTCAGCACGTGTACCAGGCGGGCAAAGCCATTGCCATACTGGTAGGCGTCCATGAAGTAGCGCTGGATACGCAAGGCCTGGGTTTCGGCGTGGGCCTGCAGGCGCTGGCGGGCGCTGTCTTCGAGCATGGCAGTGTTGGCCTGGTGACCAGGGCGGCGCTGCGATGGGCCTGGGTCAGCGAGGTGGCTACCAGCAAGGCGACAATGGCCAGCAGGCACAGGCCGGCGAGGAGTGTGATCTTCCACTGGATGGAGAGGCGACGCAGCGGCATGAGGGCTTTCCTTTTCGAACAAATGCAACGCCCGCGATCAGGCGCGGGCGTTGTTGGCAGCGAGGGTCATTCGGCGACGTAGTTGGGCGGTGCCGCGCGGAAGGCTTTGGTCAGCCAGCCCAGGTAGACCAGCCCGAGCGCAGCCCAGATACCGCCAAACATCAGCGAATGTGCGTTCAGGTCCAGCCACAGCGAGACGATGATGCAGAAGCCGATGGTCGGCAGCACCAGGTACTTCAGCTGGTTGGCCAGGCCTTTACGGTTGCCTTCGCGCAGGTAGCAGTGGTTGATCACCGACAGGTTGACGAAGCTGAACGCGACCAGGGCGCCGAAGTTGATGATGGAAGTGGCGGTGACCAGGTCGAAGAAGATCGCCGACAGCGAAATCAGCCCTACCACGGCAATGTTCAGCACTGGCGTCTTGTAGCGCGAATGCAGGCGGGCGAAGACGCTGGCCGGGATCACGTTGTCGCGGCCCATTACATACAGCAGGCGCGACACGCTGGTTTGCGAGGCCAGGCCCGAGGCGATGGTGTTGATCACGGTGCAGGCGATGAAGATCGACTGGAAGAGCTTGCCGCCAACGTACAGGGCAATTTCCGGCAGGGCTGCTTCCTGGTCGTGGAAGCGGGCCATGGTCGGGAAGTAGGCCTGAATGAAGTACGACACGGTGATGAACACCACACCGCCAATCAGTGCGGTGAGGAAGATCGCCCGGGGAATGGTCTTGGCCGGATCGCGGGTTTCCTCGGACAGGCAGGTGACCGCGTCAAAGCCCAGGAACGAGAAGCACAGGATGGTCGCACCGGCGGCCAGGGCGCTGAACTGGGTCTGGCTGTCGGCGAACGGTATCAGGCTCCAGGTGGTACCCAGCCCTTCACCCTGGTCCAGGCCGCGCACGCACAGGTAGATGAACACGGCGATGATCGCCACCTGCACACCCACGAACAGCAGGTTGAAGTGCGCCACCAGGTTCACGCTGCGCATGTTGATCAGGCTGATCAGGGTGACGAAGCCGGCCACCCACATCCACTCAGGCACTTCCGGGAACATGGCCGAAAGGTACAGCTTGGCCAGTAGTGCGTTGACCATCGGTAGCAGCAGGTAGTCCAGTAACGAAGACCAGCCCACCAGGAAGCCCACGTGCGGGTTGATCGCGCGCTGGGTGTAGGTGTAGGCCGAGCCCGACTGCGGGAAGCGTTTTACCAGGGTGCCATAGCTAACTGCGGTGAACAGGATGCCGGCCAATGCCAGGATGTAGGCGCTGGGTACATGCCCGGCAGTAATCCCGCTGACGATGCCGAAGGTATCGAACACGGTCATCGGGGTCAGGTAGGCCAGGCCGATGATGATCACGTGCCAGAGACGCAGGGTTTTGCGGAGTTGGCCGTTGCCGGAAGCGCTGTGGTCAGGCTGCATGCTGGCATGGCTCCTGCTGCTGGGCGTAAACGACGGGCACGGTGTATTGCGCATGCGGCAAGGGCGAGCGGGTGGGCTCCATGTTGTTCACCTTTTATGTTGGAGCGGCGGAAGGCGCGGAGGGGCGCGCAAAGTGGTGAAAATAAAAAACAATGGGTAGGTGGGTGTCAAGTTAAACATGACAAGATGTTGCCAAATTGAAATATCTATCGATTAAATACGGGTTTTGTTCGGTTTTTGCGCGTTTTTTTGCGATTATGATCAATTTTTGTGTTCGTAAAAATTAACGAGCTATTTGCTTGCCTCACCGTGATGTCGGATGTGTCCGAAAAATGGCATTTCTCGACCTGGGCCAGCGCTCGGCCCAATCGGGGGTGGTACTCTTCGATTTCTGCGTGGCCTTTGGCCGCCTTCGAAGCCCTTACGGACAGCAATCGGTTCTATTCATGAAGAAATCAGTTGGCATCCTTTCCGGCCTGGCTATCGCCATTGCCGTCGCAACTACCGCAGGCGCCTGGTACACCGGCAAGCAGCTGCCGGCAGAGCTGGACAACGCCCTTGCACGCAGCAACGCCGAACTCAAAAAGGCCCTGGTCAGTACCGGTGGTAGCATGAGCATCGAGCGTGTGTCGCTGGAGCAGCATCTCTTCAGCAGCACTGCCCAGTACCGGCTCAAGGCTCGCGACATCAACGTGGGTCAGGGCGAGGTGATCAATTTTGACGTGGGCATGACCGACCAGATCGAGCACGGCCCGTTTCCGTGGTCGAGGGTCAGGGCACTGAAGCTGATGCCGGTAATGGCGGTCAGCAACAGCACGCTGCAGAAGGATGACGCCGTCGCGCCATGGTTCGCCGCTGCGGGTGAAAAGGCCCCGATCAGCGCGCAGACCAGCCTGGGTTACGGCGGTAGTGTGGTCAGCCAGGTTCAGCTGGCGCCGCTCAAGTTTGACGAAGCGGATGGCAACAGCCTTGACTTCTCGGGCATGCAGTTCGAAGTGAGTGGGGACAAGGAGGGCAAGGCCTCGAAGTTCCAAGGCCAGGCCGACAGGCTGGTGATGAAATGGGTGCATGACGACCAGCCGCCGGCCACCTTCGAGCTCAAAGGGCTGACGTTTGGCGGTAACCTCGCAGCCACCGCGCACGATGCCATCTATGTCGGTAACGTCGATCTGGCGTTGGCCGAAACCAAGGTCACCCTTGGGCCGAAACAGCAGGTGCTACTGATCAAGGGCCTGGAACAGAACGCCTTGCAAACCCTCGACGGCACGGACACCGTAGGTGGCCGCGCGGAGTACAAGGTCGGCGACATCAGCTGGGATGGCCGTGCGGTAGGCAAGGCGCAGATGGCGGTGAGCGTGACTTCGGTAAACGCCCCGGCGCTGCAGGCCTTGTCGAAGTGGTACCAGTCGCACTTGCCGGAGTTCGAGGCCGCCAGTGCTGCTGGCCAGCCGGTGCCGCAGATCCAGATGGACGACGCCGAAAAGGCCCGCTTCCAGGGTGACTTGCAGAAATTACTGGCCGCCAAGCCCAAGCTGGCGGTGGAAAACCTGTCGTTCAAGACCGCCAATGGCGAGAGCCGCTTCAACCTGTCGATGGACCTCGCCGCGCCGGCCAGCTTCGACTTGCCGCCGGACCAGCTGAGCAAGCAGATTATCACGGAGGTGAAAGGCAAGCTGTCGCTGTCCAAGCCGATGATCGGTGACCTGGCGACCTTGCAGGCGTTGCTGGATGGCCAGACCGACGCCCAAGCGATTGCCATGCAGTCGAGCCAGGCGGGGGAGATGGTCGGCATGATGGCGCTGCAGAGCGGCATGGCTACCGTGCAGGGCGATGATGTGGTCAGCAGCCTGCACTATGCCGATGGCATGGTCGATTTCAATGGCAGAAAAATGACCGTGGAAGAATTTGCCATGTTCATGGCGGCGCATCTGGGGGCCCTGTCGCCGCAGGGGTGATGGTTTCTCCTGTTGCGGCCTCTTCGCGGGTAAACCCGCTCCTACGAGATTTCACAGTGTAGGAGCGGGTTCACCCGCGAAGGGGCCCGCACAAGCACTACAAAAACCCCTTTAGTAATCGCTGGATTGTCTGTAGCCTTCGGCCTCCGATAATAATCCGCGCCCGCAGAGGGCCGTGGCGGTCAGCATGCCGTCCGGCGCCCTTAGCCGATCTGCCAGGGCCGGGTGATACACTCGATTTGACGCGCAAGCGCGCCTGCAGGTCCAGCGATCATGACCCAGATTTCCGAACGCCTATTGGTTCAGGCCCACCTCGACGCCAAGCAGCCCAACCCGCTGACAGCCGAGCAGGAGGCCGAATACCGTGCGGCCATCGCTGCCGAGCTCAAAGCCCAGAATGCCGTGCTGGTTGCCCATTACTACTGCGACCCGGTCATCCAGGCGCTGGCTGAAGAAACCGGCGGCTGTGTATCCGACTCGTTGGAAATGGCCCGCTTCGGCAAGAACCACCCGGCCAAAACGGTCATCGTGGCCGGTGTGCGCTTCATGGGCGAGACGGCAAAAATCCTCACCCCGGAAAAGCGCGTGCTAATGCCGACACTGGAGGCCACCTGCTCGCTCGACCTGGGCTGCCCGGTGGAAGAGTTCTCGGCCTTCTGCGACCAGCACCCTGAGCGCACCGTGGTGGTCTACGCCAACACGTCCGCAGCGGTGAAGGCACGCGCCGACTGGGTGGTGACTTCAAGCTGTGCACTGGAAATTGTCGAAAGCCTGATGGACAACGGCGAAACCATCATCTGGGGCCCGGACCAGCACCTGGGCCGTTACATCCAGAAGCAGACCGGTGCCGACATGCTGCTGTGGGACGGTGCCTGCATCGTTCACGAAGAGTTCAAGTCGCGCCAGTTGGCCGACATGAAGGCACTGTACCCGGATGCTGCGATCCTGGTGCACCCCGAGTCGCCGGAAGCGGTGATCGAGCTGGCCGACGCGGTGGGCTCCACCAGCCAGCTGATCAAGGCTGCCCAGACCCTGCCGAACAAAACCTTCATCGTCGCCACCGACCGCGGCATCTTCTACAAGATGCAGCAGCTGTGCCCGGACAAGGAATTCGTCGAAGCCCCCACCGCCGGCAACGGCGCGGCATGCCGCAGCTGTGCGCATTGCCCGTGGATGGCGATGAACACCCTGGAGCGGGTGCTGGATTGCCTGCGTAACGGCACCAACGAGATTTTCGTTGACCCGGCGCTGGTGCCCAAGGCGATCAAGCCGCTTAATCGCATGCTGGACTTTACCCAGGCGGCGCGGCTGAAGCTGTCTGGTAATGCCTGACGCCAGACCGCGTCATACTCTTCGCGGGCTCGCCCGCTCCCACAGATATTGCACCGTTTACCAAGGCGGTGGAGTACCTGTGGGAGCGGGCTTGCCCGCGAATCGCCTTCAGCGCCCCATCATTTCCTGAACCATGCGCCGCTGCTCCATGATCTCGCGCTGGCGCTGGTCAATCTGTGAGGCCAGCGGGAAATTCCCACCCGCCCGGCGCTTGGCGTAATCCAGCTGCTGGATTGCCTGATCAAAGTCGCCGACCAGCGTGAAGTACTCGGCACGCGCCCGGTGCAAGCCAATGGTATTGCCCGACAAGCCACGCACCTCGGCCATGTCGTACCACACATCCGGGTCATCCGGCCGACTCTTCACCAGCTCGTTCAACACCTTCTCGGCCTCAGCCGGCTTGTTCTGTTTCACCAGCAGGTCGGCGCGCACCTGTTTCAACGGGTAGTTGCCCGGGTACAGCCCCTGCATCCGTTCGGCGCGCTGCTGGGCGTCGGCAAGACGGTTGTTGGTGATGTCCAGGTCGATCTGCGCCAGGTTGTAGGTGATGTCGTTGGGCGCCTTGGCCAGCAGCGGCTTGAGCATTTCACGGGCCTCGTTCAATTGCCCGCCCTTGATCTGTGCCAAGGCCAGGCCATAACGTGCGGCGTCCAGCTTTGGGTCTTCGTCCAGTTGGGCGCGGAAGCGCTTGGCGGCAAGCCCCGGCGTGCCTTCGTAGGTCAGCGCCACCCGGGCGCGGATCAGCTGGTAGCGCATGCTGTCTTCGATACCACCCTTGGGCGCTTGGTCGGCGCGGTTACGGGTGTCGGCAATACGTGATTCGGTCACCGGGTGGGTCAGCAGGAACTCCGGCGGTTTGGCGTCATAGCGATACTGGCGTGCCAGGCGCTCGAACATGGTCGGCATGTTGCGTGGATCGTAGCCGGCCTTTTCCAGGTTCTGGATACCGATACGGTCGGCTTCCTGTTCATTCTGGCGCGAGAAGCGCCGTTGCTCCTGAATGGCCGCTGCCTGGGTGCCGGCAATCATGCCGATGCCCGCATCGCCGGCGCCACCTGCGGCCAGTACGATGCCGGCCAGCAGCGCCGCCATCATCGGCAACTGCATACGCTGCTGGGCCTCGACACCCCGCGCGAAGTGGCGTTGCGACAAGTGCGCCAGTTCGTGGGCCAGTACCGAGGCATATTCGCCCTCGGTCTGGGCGTTGAGGAACAGCCCACCGTTGACCCCTACAATGCCACCCGGGGCGGCAAAGGCGTTCAGCTCGCGGCTGTCGATCAGGATGAATTCCAGGCGCCGGTCCTGCAGCTGGCTGGTTTCGGCCAGCTTGTACACGCTGGTTTCGACATAGTCCTTGAGCTGTGGGTCGTTGAGCTGATTGACCTGGCCGCGCAGCAGGCTGAGCCAGGCACGGCCCAGTTGGTGCTCCTGTTGCGGCGAGACGATCGCAGAACTGGCATCACCCAGTGATGGCAGGTCGTCAGCATGGCCGGGAAGGGCCATCAGGCAGGCCAGCGTCAGCAGGGTAGGGCGCAGTAGATTCATGCATGAAGCTCGCGTCGGATCAAAGATACCTACTGTAGCGGGCTCACACGTTGGCGACCAGTGGCGCTATCCTAGCCAGCCATGCCAAGAAGCACCCTGGCGATGCCTTTGGAGACCCTGCGATGAGTAACACCCTGACCTGCGACGCCGAACTGGACGCCAGCGGGCTGAATTGCCCTTTGCCACTGCTCAAGGCCAAGATGGAGCTCAATCGCCTGGCCAGTGGCGCGGTGCTCAAGGTTATCGCCACGGACGCAGGCTCCCAGCGCGACTTCCGCACTTTCGCCCAGTTGGCCGGTCATACCCTGCTGCAAGAAACGGCCGAGGCCGGTACCTACACTTACTGGCTGCGCAAGGCCTGAGTCTTTTCCAAGGATCGTCAATGTTCAAAGTGCTTCGCGACTGGGTGCAGCGCTACTTCTCCGATGAGGAAGCGGTGGTGCTGGCGGTCCTGTTGTTCCTGGCTTTTACCGCCGTGCTCACCCTGGGCGGCATGCTCGCGCCGGTGCTGGCGGGCATGGTGCTGGCGTTTCTGATGCAGGGGCTGGTCAACGCCCTGGAGCGCGTGCGCGTACCTACACGGCTGGCGGTGATGCTGGTGTTCGCCTTGTTCATGGGCGCACTGGCGGTGTTCATGCTGGTGCTGGTACCGCTGCTGTGGCACCAGCTGATCACGCTGTTCAACGAGCTGCCGGGCATGCTCGGCAAGTGGCAGTCGTTGTTGCTGCTGCTGCCGGAGCGCTATCCGCACCTGGTGTCGGACGAGCAGGTATTGCATGCCATCGAATCGGTGCGCGGTGAAATAGGCAAGTTTGGTCAATGGGCGCTGACCTTCTCGCTGTCCAGCCTGCCCCTGCTGGTCAATGCCATGATCTATCTGGTGCTGGTGCCGATTCTGGTGTTCTTCTTCCTGAAGGATCGCGAACTCATTGGCCGCTGGGTCAGCGGCTACCTGCCGCGCCAGCGCACCTTGCTGAACCGGGTGGGCAGCGAGATGAACCGGCAGATCGCCAACTACATCCGTGGCAAGGGTATCGAGATTCTGATCTGCGGCATTGCCACTTACATCGCCTTTATCAGCCTGGGCCTCAATTACGCAGCACTATTGGCGTTGCTGGTGGGGTTGTCGGTGGTGGTGCCTTACGTGGGCGCGGTGGTCGTGACCGTGCCGGTGACCCTGATTGCGCTGTTCCAGTGGGGCTGGGGCGACCAGTTCATCTACCTGATGACAGTGTACGCGATCATCCAGGCGCTGGATGGCAATGTGCTGGTACCGCTGCTGTTCTCCGAAGCGGTGAGCCTGCACCCGGTGGCGATTATCTGCGCGGTGCTGCTGTTTGGCGGGCTATGGGGGTTTTGGGGGATATTCTTCGCCATCCCCCTGGCGACGCTGATCAAGGCCGTGCTGGATGCGTGGCCCAAGCAGGAGCCTAGCGTTTCACCGATGCTTTGAATGTAATTGGGGCCGCTCTGCGGCCCTTCTCGGGCCCTGCACAGTTCCATTGGGAGCGGGCGTGCCCGCGAAGGGCTGCAAGGCAGCCCCATTCAATTTCAAGCCTTGTTCAAGGCTTGGGCGGCCGCCAATACGGCATCCACATGCCCGGGCACCTTCACGCCACGCCATTCCTGGCGCAGCACCCCGTCCTTGTCGATCAGGAAAGTGCTGCGGTCAACGCCCATGTATTCCTTGCCATACAGCTTCTTCAGCTTGATCACGTCGAACAGCTGGCACAGGGCCTCGTCCTTGTCGCTGATCAGCTCGAACGGGAAGCCTTGCTTGGCCTTGAAGTTCTCGTGCGACTTGATGCCATCACGCGACACACCGAATACCACGGTGTTGGCCGCGGCGAAGGCGTCGTGCTGGTCGCGGAAGCCCTGGCCCTCAGTGGTGCAGCCTGGGGTGCTGTCCTTGGGGTAGAAGTACACCACCACCTGCTGGCCCTTGAGTTCGGCAAGGCTGACGGTTTGCCCGCTGGTGGCCTGGGCCTGGAAGTCGGCGACAGGTTGGTCGAGTGCTACAGCCATGATCGGTTTCCTTACATTGGGTTCTGGGGACGCCAAGGCTCGATCAGTGCGTCGAGGTTCAGGGCATCGGCAAAGTCCAGGAACTGGTCGCGTAGCCAGCTGATCTGCGTGCCGGCCGGCAGAATCACGGTGAACTGGGCGTTGAGCATGCTGCTACCGGTTTGCGGCGCCAGGTAGGTGTCGCAGGTCATGGCTTCCAGCTCGACGCGGTGGTCAAGGAAGAACTGGCACAGCTCGTTGATGATGTCCGGGCGGTAGGCAGCGCTGACGTAGGCCACATACGGAAGGGCCTGCGGGCGCACTTCCTGGTCCGCGCTGCGGACCACGTCGAGGGTCAGGCCGTGCTTCTTGCCCAAACCTGGCAGGGTGGATTCGAGACGTGCCAGGGCGTCCCAGCTGCCGCCCACCTGCAGCACCAGGGCGCTGGTCTCGCCGTGGCGGCTCAGGCGCGAGGTGACCACCGCGCAGCGGTTTTCGAAGGCAGCGCGGCTGAGGACGTTGGCCAGCTCCATGGGGTTCGGGCCCAAGGCACTGATGACAAGGAATTGTTCGCGGACGGTGGGGGTGGACATGCAGCATTCCTAAAGCGATGAGCGGTCGGCACAGGACGGGCAAAAGCCTCCTGTCGGCAGGGCCCGGGGCTCGCATGCGAGGTCTTGGACGCTGGCGGGGAGCAAGGTCGACGGCCCGGCGGGCCGCGCTGCACCGATCAAAGGGCCAAGGGTAGCGAAATAAGCCGCCGAGGGGAATGCTCCACCCGCCTGCTTCGCTTGTGCAAGGTCGATGCCCCCAGTACCATTACCGCTCTCTTTTTCCGGCAGGAGCAGTTACATGATTGCGGGCAGTATGGTGGCATTGGTCACACCCATGGATGCACAAGGGCGTGTTGACTGGGGCAGCCTCGACAAACTTGTAGACTTCCACCTGGAAAACGGCACCCATGCGATCGTCGCTGTCGGCACCACCGGTGAGTCGGCCACGCTGGATGTCGAAGAACACATCCTGGTCATCAAGCACGTGGTCGAGCGCGTCAAACGCAGCGCCAAACCGATTCCGGTCATCGCCGGCACCGGTGCCAACTCCACCGCCGAAGCCGTGCACCTGACCCAGAACGCCAAGAATGCTGGCGCCGACGCCTGCCTGCTGGTTGTGCCGTACTACAACAAGCCGACGCAAGAAGGCCTGTACCAGCACTTCAAGCACATTGCCGAAGCCGTCGACATCCCGCAGATCCTCTACAACGTTCCCGGCCGTACCTCCTGCGACATGCAGGCCGAGACCGTGATCCGACTGTCGACCGTGCCGAACATCATCGGCATCAAGGAAGCCACGGGCGACCTGGCCCGCGCCAAGGCCATTCTCGATGGCGTCAGCAAGGACTTCATCGTCATGTCCGGCGACGACCCGACTGCCGTCGAGCTGATCCTGATGGGCGGCAAGGGCAACATCTCCGTCACCGCCAACGTCGCTCCGCGCGAAATGGCGGACCTGTGCGAGGCCGCCCTTGAGGGCAATGCCGAGAAGGCCCGCGCAATCAACGAAAAACTCATGCCGCTGCACAAAGACCTGTTCTGCGAGTCCAACCCGATCCCGGTGAAATGGGCGCTCGTCGAAATGGGCCTGATGCAAAAAGGTATTCGCCTGCCCCTGACCTGGCTGAGCGAAGGCTGCCACGAAAAAGTCCGTACTGCCTTGCGCCAGTCCGGCGTACTGGTTTAAGAGGAAGTACACCGCATGAAGCGACTGGCTGGTCTTTCCGCCCTTGCCCTGATTATCTCCAGCACCAGCGGGTGTGGCTGGCTGTGGGGCGAGGATGGCTATTTCCGCGACCGCGGCAGTGACTACCTGCAGGCGCACCCGACCGCGCCGATGCAGCTGCCGCCGGACGCCAGCAACGTCAAACGCCTTGACCCGCTGCTGCCGATTCCGCGTAACGTCGCTGACGATAACGTCACTGGTGAGTTCGAAGTGCCTCGCCCGCAACCGCTGACCGGCGGTGCCGCCCAGGTCACCGACTACAGCCTGCAGCGCAGCGGCAGCAGCCGTTGGGTGCTGGCCCAGCATTCGCCAGCCGAGGTGTGGCCGGTAGCCCGGCAATTCTTCGAGGACAACGGCTTCCGCATTGCTGAAGAGCGCCCGCAGACTGGTGAGTTCAATACCACCTGGCAGCGTTTCGATGAACTGTCGGCATCGCTTGGCCAGCGTCTGGCCAGCACTGCCAGCAGCGGTGACAGCGAAGTGCGTGTACGTGTGCGCATGGAGCCTGGCGTGCAGCGCAACACCTCCGAAGTGTATGTGGTCAGCGTCGAGCGCCCGGCGGGCAGCACTGCCGAGCCTGCGTTCCCGTCCACCTCCAGCAATACCGGCACCGATGCCCTGCTGGTCGACGAAATGCTTGCCAGCATGAACCGCAGCGCCGAGAAGGGCGGTTCGGTGTCGCTGCTGGCCGCGCGCGATTTCGACGCACCAAGCCGCGTCAGCCTGAGCGAAGACGGCAGCGGCAACCCGGTACTGTACTTGGGCTCCGACCTGGACCGCGCCTGGTCTGGTGTGGGCCGTGCCCTGGAGCAGGGTGGCGAATGGCGTGTTGAAGACATCAACCGCAGCCTGGGCCTGTACTACATCAACCTGTCTGAAAAACCTGACGACAAGCAGAACCAGCCTGGCTTCTTCAGCCGCCTGTTCGGCAGCGAGCCGACCAAGGAAGAGCGTGAAGCCCGTGCCGAGCGTTACCAGGTTCGCCTGAGCAAGGTGGGTGAGAGCGTGCAGGTCACGGTCGAGAAAAACATCAACACCGTGGCTCCGGCCGATGTCGCCCGCCGCGTGCTGAGCGCCATTCAGGACCACCTGGGCTAAGTGCGCTTCGCGGTACTCGGAAGCGGCAGCCAAGGGAACGGCACGCTGATCGCCAGTGGTGACACGTTCATCCTGGTCGATTGCGGTTTTTCCCTGCGTGAAACCGAGCGGCGCCTGGCGTTGCTCGGGGTTTCTGCAGCTCAGCTCAGTGCAGTGCTGGTCACCCACGAACATGCCGACCACGTGCATGGGGTCGGCTTGCTGTCGCGGCGCTACAATGTACCGGTCTACCTCAGCCAAGGGACCTTGCGCGGCATGCGCAAGCCGGTAGAGGTGGCCGGTTTTCTCGCGTGTGGCCAAAGCCTGCGCATCGGCAGCCTGGAAGTGACCGCGGCGCGGGTCGAGCACGACGCTTACGAGCCATTGCAGTACGTGGTCAGCGATGGTCAGCGGCGTTTTGGCATGCTCACTGACCTGGGCTCGTACGACGCGCTGCTGTTGGAGCGTTACCAAGGCCTGAATGCATTGCTGATCGAGGCCAACCACTGCCGCGACCTGCTGGCACGCGGTCACTATCCGGCCTTTTTGAAGCAGCGGGTGGGTGGCATGCAAGGGCATTTGAACAATCACCAGGCCGCGCGCCTGGTGCACGAGTTGGGCTGGAGTAACCTGCAACACCTGGTGCTGGCCCACCTCAGTAGCAAGAACAACCTGCCACACTTGGCCCGCCAGTGCTTCGTCGACACCCTTGGGTGCGACCCGGACTGGCTCCAGGTGGCGAATCAGGAACACGGGCTCGACTGGCGCGAAATCGCCTAGCCCAACACCTCAAGCAAGCGGAGCCCAATCATGGAAAAACGCGAAGAACTTTACCGCGGCAAGGCCAAATCGGTTTACAAGACCGACGACGCCGACCGCTTGATCCTGCTGTTCCGTAACGACACTTCGGCGTTCGACGGCAAGCGTATCGAACAGCTCGACCGCAAAGGCATGGTGAACAACAAGTTCAACGCCTTCATCATGCAGAAACTGGAAGAAGCCGGCGTGCCGACCCAGTTCGACAAGCTGCTGGGCGACAACGAGTGCCTGGTGAAGAAGCTGGACATGATCCCGGTCGAGTGCGTGGTGCGCAACTACGCTGCCGGCAGCCTGGTCAAGCGCCTGGGCGTGGAGGAGGGCATCAAGCTGGAGCCGTCCACCTTCGAGCTGTTCCTGAAGAACGACGAGAAGGGCGACCCCTTCATCAACGAATCCCACGTTGTTGCGTTCGGCTGGGGCACCGCCGAGCAACTGGTGGAAATGAAGAAGCTGTCGTTGAAGGTCAACGAAGTGCTGAGCAAGCTGTTCGATGACGCCGGCCTGCTGCTGGTCGACTTCAAGCTGGAGTTCGGCGTATTCCACGGCCAGATCGTGCTGGGCGACGAGTTCAGCCCGGACGGCTGCCGCCTGTGGGACAAAGAAACCCGCAAGAAGATGGACAAGGACCGCTTCCGCCAGGGCCTGGGCGACGTGATCGAAGCCTACGAAGAAGTTGCCAAGCGCCTGGGCGTGCCGCTGTAAGCGGCACGTTCACGCAAGCGCCTGATACCACGCGGTTTTTTTGAAAAAAAGATTTGCGTTTTAAAAGAACGCTGGTATGATGCGCGGCATTGGAGAGATGCCGGAGTGGTCGAACGGGACGGATTCGAAATCCGTTGTACTGGCAACAGTACCTAGGGTTCAAATCCCTATCTCTCCGCCATACAAGATCAAGCCCCTGGGAGCGAAAGCTTTCGGGGGCTTTTTCGTTGCGCCTTACTTTTTCATCATCCCCAACTCAGCATCATCCAGCAGCGCCTTGGCCATCGCGCTCAGGTAATGCGAGGCCCAGATCAGTTTCTGGTCGCCGTCCATCAGGCCGGTGATGATCAGGTCGCGCACGTAACCCATCAGTTCGGAGGCCTGTTCGCGGGCGTCCTGGCAGGGGATGCCGGGTTCGATGCGGAACAGCGGGTGGGTGTTGTTTTCGCCTTGGTAGAAGCAGGTCTTGCCGACTGTGGTGGGTTCTGTTGTGTTGTCGGTGGGCATTGTTTTGTTTCCCTGGATTCTGGGTTGCCTGGGCTGGCCTCTTCGCGGGCATGCCCGCTCCCACAGGTGCTGTGCAGTGCATGACGGCTGTGGTGACCCTGTGGGAGCGGGCGTGCCCGCGAAGAGGCCTGACCTGCTAATGCAAGGTGTGAGGCTCTGTGGGTAAATGCGGCCGCATCTGCAACTGCATCAACGCCGACTCGACCAGCCCCTGTACCGCTTCCATTTCATGGATCACGGCCTGCATCACGATCGAGCTGTGGGCGGTGGGTTTGAGTTGCACGGATTGGCGGGCCACGGACAGGGCGCAGAGTACGTACTCTGAGGACTGGACCAGGGTGTCTTGCAGGAACTGGGTGGTATCGAGGGGTGGATCAGGGACCATCTTGCGCATAAACATCTCCAGGATCATTGGAGCTGCCGCAAGCTTGCTGTCAAACAAGAGGGTGGCAGCTGTACATGGGTTGACAGACCGAGGATCCCGGAGTAACTCGGCGCACACGAAGGTGCCCCACGTACAGCCGCCATAAACAGTGCACGTGTGCGGGAAATCGTCGGCCTGTCAAAGCCGGCCGTTGATTTTGCAACGACGAGCCGAGACTAGAGCGCGACCGAATCCGTCGCAACCGTTTGAGCGGGTTGGCAGTATGTTTGGGAAACGCCCTACAAGGAAGGGGATAATTCTGAGTGGAAGTTGTAGGACGGATTTCTACTAATCAATCAGACAGGCTTCCTGCAACATTTTGTCTTGAACTGACAATGGCACCTTGGGCTACAATGCGGCGCTCTGATACGCCACTCACGCCCAGGCCACACGCCGTAATGATTACGCGCGCTGGGCGATGAACTCTTCCTGACATGGATTCGTTGGATGCTTTGCGCCGTACTGGTCTCCCCCTGCGCCCCTCGCTGGACGGCTGAATTGTCGTCTGCGGCCAGTGCTGCACACTTTCTGAAAACCCCGCACAACTTTGAATGCTGCCGCCAACCATTGGCTGCGGTACGCGGCTGTGCGCCCCACCGAAAATGGAGTGCTCCACTTGCGTAAGAAATTCGTCGCGTCCCTTCTGGCGGTCGCCATCGCCTCTACCACGGCCTGTGCACAGCTCGGGATCAGCAAAGAGCAAGCGGGCACCGTGATCGGTGGCCTGGCCGGTGTGGCCATCGGCTCGACCATGGGCAGTGGCAACGGCAAGATCGCCGCCGCGCTGATCGCAGGTGGCATTGGCGCCTACGTGGGCAACCGCATCGGCCACATGCTCGATGAAAAGGACCAGCAAGCCCTGGCGCTGCGTACGCAGGAAGTGCTGAGCCAGCAGCAAACCACTGCCAGTGCCCAGCCAGTGACCTGGAAGTCCGACCACTCCGGCGCCACCGCGCAGATCGTGCCGGGCAAGGAATACACCAAGACCAAGCAGGTCGAGGTCAAGCGCGCGCCGAAGATCCAGGCGGTGCCGTCGATGAAGCTGATCAACGAGCCGTATGTGACCATCAGCGACAACCTCAACGTGCGCGCCGCGCCTAACCAGGCTGGCGAGAAGGTCGGCAGCCTGAAGAACCACACCGAATTCACCGCCGTGGGCTCCACCGGTGACTGGATTCTGGTCGGCCGCAAGGGTGTGACCGTGGGCTATGTGCACAAGAACTACGTAGAGCCCAAGGCACAAGCGGTCGCCAAGCGTGTAACGCCAGCCGTCAACCTGGACGAGCTGGACGTTGCCGCCAGCAAGGAAACCCAAGGCTTCGACCTGGACTCGGTGCAGTCGCTGCCGACCCAGACAGTTGCCGCCGAAGCGGCCTGCCGCCCGGTCACCGTCAGCCTGAAATCGCAAAGCGGCCAGACCGAACAAGAGCAGAACACCTTCTGCAAACAAGCCAACGGCACCTGGGAACTGATCTGAGGAACTCCATGAAAAAGCACGCGCTCGCGCTGGCTGTGATCGGCGCTTGTGGTCTGGTACCGCAGGCGTTCGCTCACGAGCTGGCCTTTTCCAAGAAAGACAACATCAAGGTTGAAGTGCCCGGGGATGCCTCCACCTGGTGCAAACCCCAGGTCGACCTGACCATTACCCGCCCGGCCTGGGATAACCAGGAACTGCTGTCAGGCCTGCTGACCAAGCTGCCGTTCGTGTTCGCCAAGGACTGCTCGACCGCCAAGGTGAGCTGGAAGGCGGTCGATGCCAAGGGCAACCTGTACGCCAGCGGCTCGGGCAATGCCAGCAACCTGGGGCTGGTGACCCTGGCTGCTGCGCCCGCCACTGCCGCCCCGGCGCCGGCGGCAGCAGCAGCTGCACCTGCTCCGGCACCTGCGCAGCCAGAAGCACCGGCTGCTGCTGCACCGACACCGGCACCTGCTCCGGCCCCAGCCCCAGCTCCTGCTGCTGCAGCGGCCCCGGCAGTAGTCGAAGCCGCACCTGCGCAGGCAAAACCCGCTCCGGCCCCCGCGCCCGCGCCAGCCGTAGCTGCAGAGCCAGCCCCAACCCCCGAAGCCCCGGCAGCAGCCCCTGTTGTGCCGCCCGCTCCGGCACCTGCCACAGCAGTCGCCGCAGCCCCCACTTCGGACTTTGGTCGCTCGGTGGTCCTGGAAAACCGCAACCTGATGCAGGTAACGGACGGCACCGGCTGCAAATGGGTGCTCAGTACCTCGATCATCGGCGATGGCGACACCCTGTCGTTCGGCACCACCCCGGCCATGCCGTGCCCGGCGTCCGGCTTTGGTGAAGGCAGCTTCGACAAAATCAGCTGGAAGGCTGTGGGTACCTACCGGGGTGATAACTGGACCCGCGTTTATGCTCACCCGAGTGGTTTGATCTTCAACAAGCACCTTGAGCCTGCGGTAAAGGACAAGGCCGTTTCTTATCTCACGCCGCAAGCTGACCAGGCCGCGTTCCTGGTCGGTGAGATCCCAGGCCGGCAGATGAAGGTGTACCTGACGTTCACCCGCTCCAGCTACGGCGTGCTCCGCCCGTTCGGCAGCGACCCTTACTACGTCGCGGTCACCCCGGACGAGTCGTTTGCCCTGGACGCGGTCAAGTACAAGGAAGCTGCGCTGGAAATCTTCGACCTGATCAAGACCACCTCGCCGACCACCACCGATGTGGCCAACCTGTTCATCGTCAAAGACCTGTCGGCGATCTCGAACAACATCTGGGGCAACGACGCGCAGAAGATTACCCGCAACCGCATCGGCATCAACCGCCAAGGCCTGTTTTTCGATGTGCGCGACGGAGCCAACTGGGCGGTACAGCGTGAGCAGCAGCGTGTGCGTGAGCAGCGTCAGCGCCAACAGGAACTGGCCCGCGTGCACACCCGTGTGCTGGAGCGTTACCAGCAGTTGCAGGACGGCATGAGCGACTTCAAGGGGCGTGAAACCGAGGCGTTGGCGCAGATGGCGGGTATCAAGGTGCGCTTCGCTTCGCCACTGGAGCAGCAAAACCCTGCGACCTCGGCCAGCGTGGTGCCAATGATGGTGCACGTCACCGGCAAGAAAGGTGACTTCTACAGCATCGACTTCCCGAGCAACGGCCGCCTGGTTGCGGACGAGGAATACAGCGAAGGCTGGTACGTGACCCAGGTGGCCAACGCCACGCCGTACTACCCGCTGGACGACGGCCGCGCCGTGCCTACCTACCGTGCCTACAGCGCCGGTGAACCCGAGGCCTGCAAGCAGGACCACTGTGCCGACCGCGTGTCGTTCGGCGCCGTGCTGGCCAAGGAATTCCCCAACGCCGGTATCGATTTCAGCTGGACCCCCGAGGTCTCCCAACAGTACGTGAACGACTGGAACAACGCTTCCGCCATGGTCCAGTGAGGCAAACACCATGATCAAACAGATGAACAAGAAGCAGCTGCTGATTGGCGGTGTGGCCACAGCGGTGCTGGTGCTCGGTGGTGGCTATGCGATGGTCTCCAGCTCGGGCAAGAAGGCTGCGCTGGCCTACTACGACGACTTCAAGGAGCGCTATTTCCTTGAGGATGTGCTGTCTGAGGGAGACATTTCCTACTCGGCGTTTTCCGGCAACCTGACGGTAGCCGACCCGGAGATCCGCGTGGCGGCGGCGCAGACCAATGGCGCCCAGCAGTTCATGCGCGGCCTGTCGGGCTTGATGGAGTCCGTACAGGGTGGTTCGGCTGAGGAAGGCCTGGCGGGCTGGGCCAAGTACCAGCTCAATGTCAGCCGCAATGTGGCCGGGGTGTACCTGAAGGCTGATGCGCTGAAGCTGGCCCATGACGGAGACAGCAAGGATGGCAGCATTCATATCCAGTTGCTGGGCATGCAGATGGGCAACCCTTACGTTGCCAGCAAGGGTGCCGAAGTCGTGCTGGTGGCTGATGTCAGCGACGAGGTCCAGCCACGTGCCGAGCTGGCCGCCAATGGTCGGGCCGCCCCGTCGAACTTCACCTGGGGCGCCAACATGGCGGTGCGCCAGCCAGTGACTGGCGCGTTTCTGGTCAGCAGCACCGGTGACTTTGGTACCACGGTCGACCTGGACTTCACCATCAAGCGCTCCAGCGATGGCGAAGGCTCGATGACGTTCGTGGTCACCCACCGCAACGACGGCTCCAAGGTGGGAGAGATCGTGCGCAAGGCCGACTTCCAGACGCTGCCGGAGCTGGACGATGTCGAAACCCAGCTCAAAAGTGCCCTGAGCGCGATGCTGATCGGGGCATACAGCCCGTACTCCGGCCAGGCAGTGTTGGCTGAAGCGGTGAGCGGCTTTGCCCGCAAGGCCAAGGTCGAGAACTACTCGGTGAGCTACAGCGGCTTCAAATCGCTGAAAGAGGCTTTCAGCGAATACCAGCAGCAAGTCCCCAAGGCAAAGTTCGCAGCCTTCTGCCAGGAGGTTGGGCTGTCGTCGTGGAGCAGTGACTTTGGCGCCAAGGCCAAGAACCACAGCGACTCGGAATGCGCCATCGGGCAGAAGCTGGTCGAAGACGGCATGTTCGAAGAGCAGTACACCTTCAAGGAAGGCAAGAGCCTGTTTGCGGCGTTGTTCGTGAGCAAGGCGTATCAGCTGGAAACCAATTGACTGGGTAATGGCTGAGTGAACAAGCCCTCGGGAACCAGGAGTTGCCGGGGCTTTTTTAGGGTTGCTGTCAGGCGTACCCGGACCCTGTCGGGCGTGGGATCAGCGCATCGCCGCCAGTTTGATGCCGAATCCCACCAGGCAAGCCCCCGCCAGCCGCTCGAACATATTGGCAATCCGCGGGCTGGCGCGCATGCGCTCGGCCAGTTGATGGGTCAGCACCACGGCAATCAGCCCATACAGGAAGGTCACCACCGCCACTGTCGCCGCCATGAAACCGAACGTCACCAGCCCTTGGTGCTTCACCGGGTCGACGAACAGCGGGAAAAACGCCATGTAGAACATGATCGCCTTGGGGTTGAGCAGGGTGATCATCATGGTCTGGCGCAGGTACTGGCCGTTGTCCGTGCGGCAGGTGTGTGCTGCACCACCGGGTTTGCTCAGCAGCATGCGCAGGCCCAAATAGGCCAGGTATGCAGCCCCCGCCCACTGCACCACATGAAAGGCGGCAGGGTAGGTGGCCAGCAGGGTGGCGACACCGGCTACCGCCAGCCACAGCAGCACCTGGTCACCCACGATCACGCCACAGGTCGCGGCCAGGCCTGCCTTGATACCGCCCTTGCCGGTGGCGGTGATCAGGGCGAAATTGCCCGGGCCGGGGATGGCTAGAAGAATAAGGAAGGCGATGACGAATGCGCCGTAGTCGGTGACGCCAAGCATGGTGAGTTCCTGTTGGGCATTGCGAAGGCAGTGCGCTGAACTATCGTCGCCAAAGGCGCGCTTTTCAACCTGTTGTTGCACAGTTGCAAAGAACCTGTGCCAAGTGCGGCTTGGATCCAATGCCTGGAGTCTGTATGATTCCGCGGCCATCAGACGATGGTCGAAGATGATTCATTTAAAGGACTGAGTAATGAAAAAGCTGTTCAAGGCCACCGTTGCCGTTGCCGTCGTTTCGGGTGTTGCCCTGCTGTCGGGTTGCACTGGCCAGGTTTACAACCAACCGAAAAACTGCACCTACGACTACCTGTTCCACCCTTCGGTTTCCATCTCCAAGATCATCGGTGGCTGCGGCCCGATCGATAAACTGCCTCAGCAGCAGTAATCTTGGCGGTACCCTGATCGCGACGCTTGCGGCGTGATCCAAGGCCCCCGGTCATGCACATGGCCGGGGGTTTTTTGTTTTTGACGTGACAAACTGCCGCTGGGGCAACCGGTCGCCTTGACGCTCCGGCCTGCAATTTGTTTGTGCTGGCATTTCAGATACAATCGGAAAAACGATTCAGCCTTGTCGGTCAATTCGACCAAAGGCCGAGCCGTTTTCTGGTTCTCTGGCTGCTGAACAATGATCAACAAAAAGCCTGCGCTGAAGAACACGCTTTACCGGGGCCAGCCACAGGCCCTCACTCTGTTCTCCTGACTGGAATTGATCAATGTTCAAGAAAGCTGGCAAGACCTTGCTGGGTCTGGCGGTCGCTGCAAGCGTCATGCAAGCGCACGCTACAGAAACCAAGAAAGTAGACGTGCTGCTGGTCGGCGGCGGCATCATGAGCTCCACCCTGGCCGTGTGGCTGCACGAGCTGGAGCCAAGCTGGTCGATGGAAATGGTCGAGCGCCTGGATGGCGTGGCCGAAGAAAGCTCCAACGGCTGGAACAACGCCGGTACCGGCCACTCCGCGCTGGCCGAGCTGAACTACACCCCGGAAGACAAGGACGGCAACGTCAACATCTCCAAGGCCATCGAAATCAACGAAGCCTTCCAGATTTCCCGCCAGTTCTGGTCGTGGCAAGTACGCCAGGGCGTATTGAAGAACCCGCACTCGTTCATCAACACCACCCCGCACATGAGCTTCGTGTGGGGCGATGACAACATCAAGTTCCTCAAGAAGCGCTACGACGCACTGCAGGCCAGCCCGCTGTTCCGCCCGATGCAGTACTCCGAGGACCACGCGCAGATTGCCAAGTGGGTCCCGCTGATGATGGAGGGCCGCGACCCGAACCAGAAGCTGGCCGTGACCTGGACGCCGATCGGCACCGACGTCAACTTTGGTGAGATCACCCGCCAGTTCGTTGGCCACCTGCAGACCCAGAAAGGTTTCGAGCTGAAGCTGTCCAGCGAAGTGCAGGACATCAGCCGCAACAAGGACGGCTCCTGGCACGTCGAATACAAGAACCTGAAGGACGGTACCGAGTCGGCCACCGACGCCAAGTTCCTGTTCATCGGTGCCGGCGGCGGCGCGCTGAAGCTGCTGCAGAAGTCGGGTATTCCGGAAGCCAAGGAATACGCAGGTTTCCCGGTGGGCGGTTCGTTCCTCGTGACCGAGAACCCGACCGTGGCCATGCAGCACATGGCCAAGGCCTACGGCATTGCCTCGACCGGTGCGCCACCCATGTCGGTCCCGCACCTGGACACCCGTGTGCTGGATGGCAAGCGCGTGATCCTGTTTGGCCCGTTCGCCACCTTCTCGACCAAGTTCCTGAAGAACGGCTCGTACCTGGACCTGCTGAGCAGCACCACCACCCACAACGTGTGGCCGATGACCAAGGTCGGTATCGAGCAGTACCCACTGGTCGAGTACCTCGCTGGTCAGCTGATGCTGTCTGACGATGATCGCTTCGAAGCCCTGCGCACCTACTTCCCGAACGCCAAGAAAGAAGAATGGCGCCTGTGGCAGGCCGGTCAGCGTGTGCAGATCATCAAGCGTGATGCCGAGAAGGGCGGTGTGCTGAAGCTGGGCACTGAAGTGGTGGCGTCCGAAGACCGCACCATCGCTGGCCTGCTGGGTGCCTCGCCGGGTGCTTCGACTGCTGCGCCGATCATGCTGCACGTGCTGGAAACAGTGTTCAAGGAGAAGGTCGCTACCCCAGAGTGGCAGGCCAAGATCAAGGAAATCGTGCCGAGCTACGGCACCAAGCTGAACGACTCGGCAGCGGCCACCCAGAAAGAGTGGAACTACACCGCTGAAGTGCTGCAACTGGGTAAACCGCCGGTGATCGACGCCAGCGTTGAATTCGGTGGCGCGGCAAGCAAGCCGGTCGAGAGCAAGCCTGAGAACGACATGGCGCTGTAAACGGCCATTGTTGTGAAAGAAAGCCACGGGGGAGACCTCGTGGCTTTTTTGTTGCCAAACACAGCGCAACCCTCAGGTTTATCGCCATCCCTGTAGGAGCGGGTTCACCCGCGAAGAGGCCTGCCCAGGTATCACTGCTGGCGCAGGATGCACTCCAGCAACCCCGGGAACCGTTTATCCAGCATCTCGCTACGCAGCGAATTCATATGGGTCGTCCCCACATTGCGGGTTTGCACCAGCCCTGCATCACGCAACACACGGAAGTGGTGAGACATGCTCGACTTCGGCCTGCCTCCGTCCAGCTCGCCACAGCTGGCCTCGGCCACACCGGCCAGGTGGCGGACGATTTCCAGGCGCACGGGGTCGCTGAGCGCATAGAGCAGGCGTTCAAGGATGAGGTCTTCGGGGTTGGGATGTTTATAGGCTCGCATGATTGACATGATAACGGGGGTTCCATTAATTGCCATAGTTCGATTATGATCGAACAACAGTATTCAACTGAACCCGGAGTTTCCCATGTCCGCACTGTTCGAACCCTACACCCTCAAAGACGTCACCCTGCGTAACCGTATCGCCATTCCGCCGATGTGCCAGTACATGGCCGAAGACGGCATGATCAACGACTGGCACCACGTACACTTGGCCGGCCTGGCCCGTGGTGGTGCCGGCTTGCTGGTGGTCGAAGCCACTGCTGTGGCCCCGGAAGGGCGTATCACCCCCGGTTGCGCCGGGATCTGGAGCGATGCCCACGCTCAGGCGTTCGTTCCGGTGGTGCAGGCCATCAAGGCTGCCGGTTCGGTGCCGGGTATCCAGATCGCCCACGCCGGGCGCAAGGCCAGCGCCAACCGCCCGTGGGAGGGTGACGACCACATTGCCGCCGACGACGCGCGCGGCTGGGAGACCATTGCCCCGTCTGCCATTGCCTTTGGCGCGCACCTGCCGAAAGTGCCACGGGAAATGACGCTGGACGATATCGCCCGGGTCAAGCAGGACTTCGTCGATGCCGCCCGCCGTGCGCGTGATGCCGGCTTCGAGTGGATAGAACTGCACTTTGCCCATGGCTACCTGGGCCAGAGCTTCTTCTCCGAGCATTCCAACAAGCGCACCGATGCCTACGGTGGCAGCTTCGACAACCGCAGCCGCTTCCTGCTGGAAACACTGGCTGCCGTGCGCGAAGTGTGGCCGGAGAACCTGCCGCTGACCGCGCGCTTTGGTGTGTTGGAATACGATGGCCGCGATGAGCAGACCCTGGAAGAGTCGATCGAACTGGCCCGCCGCTTCAAAGCCGGTGGGCTCGACCTGCTGAGCGTGAGTGTCGGCTTCACCATTCCCGACACCAACATTCCCTGGGGCCCAGCGTTCATGGGGCCGATTGCCGAGCGTGTGCGCCGCGAAGCGAAGCTGCCCGTGACGTCGGCGTGGGGCTTTGGTACGCCGCAGTTGGCGGAGGCCGCATTGCAGGCCAACCAGCTGGATCTGGTTTCGGTAGGGCGCGCGCACCTGGCCGACCCGCACTGGGCTTACTTTGCGGCCAAGGAGCTGGGGGTGGAAAAAGCGTCCTGGACCTTGCCGGCGCCTTATGCGCACTGGCTCGAGCGTTACCGCTGAGGCTTGGAGGGGCTGCTTTGCAGCCCATTCGCGGGCAAGCCCGCTCGCACAGAGACACCACAGATTTCAGATGCTGCTCCCTCTCTGTGGGAGCGGGCTTGCCCGCGAATGGGCCGGTAGAGGCTAAAACCGATCCAGTCGGTATGCACCCATCTCAGGCCCACCAGCCTGCTCAGCCAACCGCCCCACCCATTCCGCCGTCACCGCCGCCTGGGTCAACCCCAGGTGCTGATGCCCAAACGCCAACAGCACCCGCCCATCGCACACCCTGTCGATCACTGGCAATGAGTCTGGCAACGAAGGCCTGAAACCCATCCACGGCGTTGCCCCTTCGGCGCTCAAGTCGTGCCGGAACAACCCCTTGCTCAACCGGTGCAACTGCCAAGCCCGCTGCATGCTCGGAGGTGCCCGCAGCCCGGCGAACTCCACTGTGCCAGCCAGGCGCAAGCCTTCGGCCATGGGCGTCATGATGAATTTTCGCTCAAGCGAGGTGACTGCAAACGGCAGGCGCTGGTGCTCACCCGGCAACATCAGGTGATAGCCGCGTTCGGTATCCAGCGGCACCCGCTTGCCTGTCAGCGCGGCGGTCAGTTTCGCAGAATGGGCGCCACAGCTGACAAGCACCTGGCGGGCTTTGAGCGTGCCCCGGTCGCTGGCAAGGCTCACGCCGGCACTGTGCAACTGCCCGCCATCGACCTGCGCCTGGACAAAGCGCACCCCGCAGGCCTTGGCCGCTTCGAACAATTCGCACACCACCCGATAAGGGTCGATGAAGTGCCCCGTGCGCGGGAAGAACAGGCCGCCCAACAGTGACGGGCTGAGTTGCGGCGCCGCTTCGCGCACGGTTTCGGCGGACCAGAAGTCCACCGGCACCGCCTGCTGTTGCATGCGTGTGCGCAACGCCTCCAGCGCCTGGCGTGACTCCGGCTTCTCGAACACCAGCAACGAACCATCCTCTTGAAACAATTCATTGCGCCCGATCGAGCCCAACAGCCGTTGCCAGGCGCCCAGGCTGCCTTCGTTCAACGTGCGGATGCCCGCCACGCTGCGCTGGAAGGGCGCCGGGCGCAGGTTGAGCAGCAGCCGGGTGAACCACGGCATGGCCTTGGGCAGGTATTTCCAGTCCATGCGCAGCGGGCCCATCGGGTCAAGCAGCATGCGAGGCAGGCGCTTGAGGATCGCCAGGTCGGCAATCGGGAACACTTGCTCGGTTGCCAGGTGCCCGGCATTGCCGAAGGACGCGCCCAGGCCGGGCGCCTGGCGGTCGACCAGCGTTACCCGATGGCCCTGGCGGGCCAATTGCAGGGCACAGGCGACGCCGACAATGCCGGCGCCCACCACGGCGATATCGGTTTCAGCGGTTTCGACCATGCTCAGTCTTCCCGTTTACCATCAAGCAGGCGCCGCAGTTGCAGCGGGTTGCCATGTTTCAATGCCTGCGGCAGCAGCGCATCGGGGAAGTCCTGATAACAAACCGGGCGCAGGAAACGCAGGATCGCCGCGGTGCCCACCGAGGTGGTGCGGGCATCGGAAGTGGCCGGGAACGGCCCGCCGTGGACCATGGCATCGCACACCTCGACGCCCGTTGGCCAGCCATTGACCAGAATGCGCCCGGCTTTGCGCTCAAGGGTGGGGAGCAGGGCGCGGGCGCTGTCGATGTCGGCCTCGTCCAGTTGCAGGGTGGCGGTCAGCTGACCTTCCAGGTGTTCGGCAACCTGGCGGACCTGCTCATCGTCGGTGCAGGCAACGACCAGCGACGCTGCACCGAACACTTCAGCCTGCAACGCCGGGTCGGCGAGAAACGCTTCGGCCTGGGTCACGAACAGCTGTGCCTGGCACTGATTGGGGCCCTGACCGGCTTGGCCACTGGCGATGGCCTGGGCACAGGGGTTGTCTGCCAGGGCTGAGATACCGGCCTGGTAGGCACTGAAAATGCCAGGGGTGAGCATGGTTTGGGCGGCGGCCTGCTGCACGTACCCGGCGGCTGCGGTGATGAACCGCTGCAGTGCCGGCCCCTGCCGGGCGATTACCAGGCCAGGGTTGGTGCAGAACTGGCCGGCGCCCTGGGTCAGCGAGGCGACGAAACCTTGGGCCAGTGCTTCGGCACGGGCCTGCAGGGCGGCGTCGAACAGAAACACCGGGTTGATCGAACTCATTTCGGCATACACCGGGATGGGCTCCGGGCGCGCCTGGGCGGCTTGGCACAGTGCCATGCCACCGCTGCGCGAGCCGGTGAAACCGACGGCCTTGATGCGCGGGTCGCTGACCAGGGCAATGCCCACTTCACGGCCCGAGCCATAAAGCAGCGAGAACACGCCCTCCGGTAAGCCGCACTGCTTCACTGCTTGCGCCACTGCCTGGCCGACCAGCTCACTGGTGCCGGGGTGGGCACTGTGGGCCTTGACCACCACTGGGCAGCCAGCGGCCAATGCCGACGCGGTGTCACCACCGGCCACCGAGAAGGCCAGCGGGAAATTGCTGGCGCCGAACACGGCGACTGGCCCCAGGGCCACCTGGCGCTGGCGCAGATCAGCGCGGGGGAGGGGCTGGCGCTCAGGCAGGGCGCTGTCGACCCGCACGTCCAGCCATTCGCCGGCCCGCACTACACGGGCAAAGGTGCGTAGCTGGGTGCAGGTACGACCACGCTCACCCTGAATGCGCGCCTTGGGCAGGCCGGTTTCGATCACGGCGCGGTCGACCAGGGCATCGCCGAGGGCCTCGATCTGTGTGGCGATGGCTTCAAGGAAGTCTGCTCGTTGTTCGAGCGAGGTTTCGCGGTAGGCATCGAATGCCGCCCAGGCCAGCGCGCAGGCCTGGGCCACGTGTTCGCCGGTGCCGCCGAGGTAGGCCGGCTCCAACGTCTGACCGGTGGCTGGGTCGATGGCACGGATGGCGTCGCGGGTGCCGGTTACCGGCCTCTGGCCGATCAGCAGGTTGCCTGTGAGGGGCATGTAGCCTCCTTGGAAATCTAATGCAGATGCATGGGGGGATTACGACCCCTGTAGGAGCGGGTTCACCCGCGAACATCGGCGAAGCCGGTGTCATGCACCGGGTCGCCTGATTCGCGGGCATGCCCGCTCCCACAGGTAGAGCAGTGGCTGCTCAGGCGATGTTCTGCTCAGCCGACCAGCTGGCGTACCAGCTGCGGAACAGCGCGTACTGCTGTTCGGCATAGTTGCGCTGGGCGTCGGTCAGGACGTCGGTCTCGTTGAAGTGCAGGCTGTACTCGGTGTCGCCGTTCAGCACCATCAAGTGCTTGTAATACAACACCAGGTCGCAGCCTTCATCGAACGACGACAGCACCGCCAGCGCCGCTTCCAGCTCGCGCGCCAGGCGCCGGGCACGGGCGTCGCCTTTGGCGGCCTGTTTGCTCAGGCTCACCAGTTGCAGCACTTCGCGCGGCAGCGCGTTGCCGATACCGGTGATGGCGCCAGTGGCGTTGCAGTTGACGAAGCCATGCACCACCTGGGTGTCGACACCGACCATCAGGGTGACATCGTCATCCTTGGAGGTGATGTGTTCGGCGGCGTAGCGCAGGTCGGCGCCACCGCCGAACTCCTTGAAGCCGATCAGGTTGGGGAACGCGCTGCGCAGTTCGAAGAACAGGTCTGCGCGGGTGGCAAAGCCGTAGTAAGGGCTGTTGTAGATCACCGCCGGCAGTTTCGGTGCGGCAGCGAGGATCGCCGAGAAATGGTGCTTCTGGGCGATCAGCGAAGCACCGCGGCTGAGCACGCGGGGGATGACCATCAGGCCGGCGGCGCCAACCTTGGCGGCGTGTGCAGCATGCGAAACTGCCTCACGAGTGTTCACCGCGCCCGTGCCAACGATGGTCGGGATACCGGCCGCCACCAGGCGCGCCACGCCTTCCTGGCGCTCGGCCTCGGTCAGCAGCGGCCAGTCACCCATCGAGCCGCAGTACACCACCGCGCTCATGCCGGCTTCGATCAGTTCGCGGCCCTTGCGTACCAAGGCGTCGAAGTCCGGCTTGCGCTCGGCGGTGCATGGGGTCATCAGGGCGGGCATGGTGCCGGTGAAAATGTTGTTGGTCATTGTTGTTACTCCTGGCGAAATTGGGTTTGGTCAAAAGGCCGGGGGCTCAGATGCCCCAGGCGAACGGGTCCTGTTCGTCGATCAGCAGGGTGCTGTCGGCGGTCATGTGGGCGCGGCCGGTGATGAACGGTCGAATACGCTCGCCTTCGCGCTCGTAATGGCCGTGAAACTGGCTGCCGGTGATGCTGGCCTGCACCCAGGTCTGGCCTTCGGCAAGCTTGCCGTCGGCAGCCAGGCAGGCCAGCTTGGCGCTGGTGCCAGTGCCGCACGGCGAGCGGTCGTAGGCCTTGCCGGGGCACATCACGAAGTTGCGGCTGTCGGCGTTGGCGTCGTCGGCGAACAGCTCGACATGGTCGATGGGCGCGCCGTTCTCGCCGGTGATGCCTTGTGCTTCGAGCGCCTTGAGCATGGCCCAGGCGTACTCGGTCAACACCTCGCGGTTATCCAGCTCGATGCGCTGGCCGTGTTCGGCAACGAGGAAGAACCAGTTGCCGCCCCAGGCGATGTCGCCGTGCACCACGCCATGGTCGGGCACGTCCACCGCAACCTGTTGGCGGTAGCGGTAGGAGGGCACGTTGCCGATGGTGATGGCGCCGTCGTCATGCAGGGTGGCGCTGACCTGGCCGACCGGGGTGTCGATCTTGTGCACACCCGGTGCGATCAGGCCCAGGTACTGCAACGAGGCGACCAGGCCGATGGTGCCGTGGCCGCACATGTTCAGGTAACCGGCGTTGTTGAAGAAGATCACCCCGCAGGTGGCGTCGGCCGACACTGGCGGGCAGTACAGTGCGCCAACCAGCACATCGTTGCCGCGTGGCTCCAGCAGGCAGGCGCGGCGCCACCGGTCGTGCAGTTCGCGCAGTTCGTCACGCTGTTCGGCCATGCTTCGGCCCCGCAGTTGCGGAAACCCCTTCATCACCAGGCGGGTGGGTTCGCCACCCGTGTGGGAGTCGATGACGTGAATCTGTTTCATGGGCTTGTCCCTTGCGTAAAAAATCAGGAAGCGACGGCGACAGGGCGGCCGGTAGTGGTTTCAGCGCAGGCTTCGCTTTCGTCGTCGCCTTCCAGGCGCACCAGGTGGGCAGGCACACCCGTGGCCGCGCCCCAGTAGTAGATGCCCAGTGCGCAGGCCGCCACGACCACGGTGTCGAATGGGTGGCCGATGACGCCCAGGCCGCCGAAGCTGCCCAGCCACGACAGCAGGATGGTCACCGCGTAGAAGCCGATCAGCCAGGCCGACGAGCGAACTTGCTGAGCCAGCGACAGGTGCTGGGTGGGTACGAAACGGCTGCACAGCAGGTACAGCACGAACATCACGATCTGCAGGGCCAGCAGCCACGACACGGTTTTCCAGCCCGACCAGTACACGATCAGCGCAGCGATGATGAACGACAGCGGGCCGAGCACAGCCATGCCCTTGACCCGGAACGGGCGCGGCATGTGTGGTGCATTGCGGCGCAGGGCTGCGACGCTCACCGGGGCCACGGCGTAGCTCAGCACCAAGGCGGCGGATACCACGTTGATCAGCGCTTCCCACGACGGGAACGGCAGGGTCCAGAACACCGACAGGCCAAACGTCAGCCACAGGGCCGGGCGCGGGATGCCGGATTCTGCATCGATGCGGGTGAAGTACTTGAAGAAGGTGCCGGTCTGCGCCCAGCCATAGATCACGCGCGGGGTGGCGTTCATGTAGATGTTGCCGCAGCCGCTTGGCGAGATCACTGCGTCGGCCACCACCAGGTAGGCGAGCCAGCCCACACCCAGCGCCAGGGCGATGTCACGGTAGGGCAGGGCCAGTTCCTTGGTCACGTTGGCCCAGCCGTTGGCCAGCATTTCGGTCGGCACGCTGCCGAGGAAGGCCAGTTGCAGCAAGGCGTAGATCGCGGTGGACAGCAACACCGAAAGAATCAGCGCAATCGGGATGGTGCGCTGCGGGTTCTTGACCTCGCTGGCCACCGAGATGATCGGCGTCAGGCCCAGGTAGGCGAAGATGATGCCACCGGCGGATACCGCCATTTCCACCCCGGACAGGCCGAACGGGGCAAAGCCCTGGACCTCGAAGTTTTCCGGTTTGAAGAAGGTGAACAGCACGCCGATCACCAGCAGCGGCACGATGAACTTGAACACGCTGACCAGGTTGTTGGCCTTGGCGAAAGTTTTCACGCTGCGGTAGTTGAGGAAGAAGAACAGCCCCAGCAGGGCGAACTGCACCAGCCAGCCGAGCACGGTTGGGTCGCTGGAGCCGGCCTTGGTTAGCCCGGGGAACCAGGCGGCGGCGTATTGGCGTGAGGCGACCACTTCGATGGCGATCAGGCTGGAAAAGGCGATCAGGGTGATGAAACCCATCAGGTAGCCGAGCAGTGGGCCGTGCGAGTAAACCGGGTAGCGCACCACGCCGCCGGCACGTGGCAGGGCGGCGCCCAGCTCGCAGTAGACGATACCCAGCAGCAGTACGGCGAACCCGCCGAGAAACCAGGAGAGGATGCCGGCCGGGCCGGCGATGGCCGACACGTGGCTGGCGGCGAACAGCCAGCCGGAGCCGAAAATGGCCCCTAGGCCGATGAAGGTGAGGTCCAGCAGTGATAACTGTTTTTTGAATTTGCCTGACATGGGTTCGCCTTTTTGTTGGTTATTGGATAGGCAGGTCTGATGTCACGAGATGCGGCTTTTGGGGCCGCGCTCTTGTAGGACTTGGGCGGCTTGCGTGGGGCATAGAGTGAACCGGTCGGGGCGGCGGTTCTTGATGGTTTTCTGCAAGGGGGATGACGAAATCGGCACAGTTGCAGAAAAACAGTGGTAAGGCGCAAAGCGGGGGGATAGGCTCAAAGCCATACCGGATAAGGGTTTGAGAGATGCAGTGCTAGTGCCGGCCCTTTCGCGGGTGAACCCGCCCCTACAGGTACGGCGCAGAACTCAAAATCTGTGCGGGCCCTGTAGGAGCGGGTTCACCCGCGAAGGGGCCGGCCCAGCCAGCAGAGAACCGACAGATGACCGACGCCCCCCTGGCAACCCTCTACCAGTCCCTCGACCAGCACCGCCCCGCCACCCTCGAGGCCCTGCTCGCCGGTGTATCGCTGCTGCTGCCGATGCTCGACGCCATCCCCAACGCCGCAATCTTCATCAAGGACCCGGCCGCCCGCTACGTGCTGGCCAACAACACCTTGGTCCAGCGCTGCGGCCTCAAGCGCTTGCAACCGCTGCTGGGCAAGACCAGCGCCGAAGTGTTCCCGGCACAGCTGGGCCCCGGCTACACCGAGCAGGACCGCCGGGTGCTCAAGGAAGGGATGGTGCTGGAGGACCAACTGGAGCTGCACCTGTACGGCAGCCGTGAGCCCGGCTGGTGCCTGACCCACAAGCGCCCGCTGTACAACCAGGCGGGCGAGATCATCGGCCTGGTCGGTATTTCGGTCGACCTGCAGTCAGCTGCCGACAGCCACCCCGCCTATCAACGCCTGGCCGCGGTGGACGAGCACATCCGCCAGCATTTCCATCAGCCGATCAGCATGGGCGAGCTGACCCGCATCGCCGGTATTTCCGTGGCCCAGCTGGAGCGCTATTGCAAGCGGGTGTTCCACCTCACGCCCCGGCAGATGATCCACAAGGCACGCCTGGAGCATGCCCATCGCCTGCTGCATTCGGAGCTGCCGATCACTGAAGTGGCGATGCGCTGCGGCTACACTGACCACAGCGCCTTCAGCCGCCAGTTCAAGCAACTGACCGGCTTTACGCCACGCCAGTATCGCCAGGCTACCGCCGATCAGGTGGCCTGAAACAGCCCCCGGGCCTCGGTAAAGCATTGCTCGGCAATCGCCGAGCGTGGCTCGCTGCGGCGCAGCAGCAGCCCGACCGGGCTGTGGATGGCGGCGTCGGCCACCGGTACGATGCGCAGGTGCTCGCTGAGGTCTTCCAGGCCGCAGTTCAGTGGCATGATCGCGCAGCATATGCCGGTGTTGATGGCCTGGATGAGCTGGAAGCTCGAGTCGCTCTCAAGCACCGCATTGGGCTCCAGACCACGGCTGCGGAAGCTCAGGTCCAGCGACTGGCGGTAGTGCATGCCTTTGCTCAGCAGCCCCAGCGGAATATCGCCGAGCTCGTCCCAGCGCAGCCGGTCGCTGGCGAACTGGAAGTGCCGCGTATCGTGCAGCAGGCCCATGGTGGTGGTGCCGAGTTCGATCACTTCGAAGAAGCTGGTGTTGACCTGGTCCAGGTAGCAGATACCCAGGTCGAGCTGGTTGCGGCTGAGGCCGTCGATGACCTGTTCCGAGCTCAGCGAGCTGAGCTGAAAGTGCAGTTCGGGGTATTTTTCGCGCAGGGGCAGCAGCAGGTGCATGGGGTTGAAACTGGCCAGCGGCACCGTGCCCAGGCGCAGGCTGCCGACCACCTGGCCACGGCAACTGGCAGCCTCGGCCTGCAGGCCGTCATGGGCAGCGAGCAGGGTGCGGGCCCAGGCCAGGATGCGCTCGCCGGCCTCGGTGAAACCTTCGAAGCGCTGGCCCCGCTTGACCAGCACCAGGTCCAGTTCGTCTTCCAGGTTGCGCAGGCGCATGGACAGCGTCGGCTGGGTGATATGGCACAGCGCCGCCGCCTGGCCGAAGTGGCGGGTCTGGTCGAGGGCGATGAGGAACTTGAGCTGCTTGATGTCCATGGAAGTGCCTGGCGTCTGGTTATGCAGACCTTAACCCACGTCTGCGATAGATGTCATTGATCGGCCGGTACGTCATATCGATTGGACGCCTCTGGGGGTATGCCTCTAGCGTGGTGAAAATGCCCTTCAAGGAGCTTCACCGTGCGCGTCCAACTTGATGCGGTCTTCGTACCGCTGAACATCGCCGTGCTGACTGTCAGCGACACCCGTACCTACGATAACGATACTTCCGGCGCGCTGCTGGCCAACCGCTCGGTCGAGGTCGGTCACCGGCTGGTGGCGCGAGCGCTGCTCAAGGACGACCTGTACAAGATCCGCGCTCAGGTGGCCAGCTGGATTGCCGATGAACAGGTCCAGGTGGTGCTGATCACTGGCGGTACCGGCTTTACCGGGCGCGACAGCACGCCGGAAGCGGTCGAGTGCCTGCTGGACAAGCGTATCGATGGGTTTGGCGAGTTGTTCCGGGCATTGTCGATTCTCGATATTGGCAGCTCGACCGTGCAGAGCCGGGCGTTGGCCGGGTTGTCCAACCGCACGTTGGTGTGTTGCCTGCCGGGCTCGACCGGAGCCTGCCGCACCGCCTGGGAAGGCATTCTGGCCGAGCAGCTGGATGCACGGCACCGGCCATGCAACTTCGTCAAACACCTGTTGCCGATGTAGGAGCGGGTTTACCCGCGAAGAGGCCAGAACAGGCAACCACCCACCGTCAGCTCAACACATACCCCACCGGCAACAAGGCGGGAGGCAGCTGCTGTTCCCCCAATCCGGCCAGCACATCGCGCTCCACAGTCCGCACCATGGCATCGGTCGGCAGGTCGTTTTCATCGCGCCCGAACGGGTCTTCCAGCTCGTTGCCGATCGCATCCAGCCCGAAGAACGTGTACCCCACGATGGTGGTGAACAGCGGTGCCAGCCAGCCCAGTGGCTCGGCCAGGGCAAACGGGAGCAGCAGGCAGAAAATGTAGATGGTACGGTGCAGCAGCAGCGTGTAGGGGAACGGCAAGGGTGTGCCCTTGATCCGCTCGCAGGTGGCTTGCACTTCGGTCAGGCCCGCCAGGCGTTGCTCCAGCAGGTTGTAGCGCCATTCGCTGATCTGTTGCTGTGTGGCCAACCGTGAACAGTGTTCGCCGATTTCACGCAGGATGCCGTCGCACACATTGTGCGGGCTGATCGCATCGGGCCGGGCCAGCCACGGTCTGGCAGCTGCCCGTTCGTCCTCGTTACGCAGCCGGGCATTGAGTGCATGAGCGAAACCACACAGGTTGCGCAGCAGTTCGGTGCGCAGTGTTTCGTCGGCAATCGCCACGCTTTCCCGCACGAACGAGCGGGTTTCGATAATCAGTTTGCCCCAGGCCTTGCGCCCCTCCCACCAACGGTCATAGCACGCGTTGTTGCGAAAGCTCATGAAGATCGACAGCGACAGGCCCAGCAAGGTGAACGGCGTGGCGCTGACCGGGTAGAAATACGCCGGGTAATGCCGCTCGACCAGCACGATCAGCGCGGCCAGCAGTGTCACCATCAGGCACCGCAGGGCAATGCGTTTGACGATCGACCCCTTGAGGGTGAACAACACGCGCAACACATCGGTGGAGGGGGGGACGATCATGGAAATCCAGAGACGGCTGCTCAGCCGCCGGTCATGTTCATGAAGCGCAGGATCTGCACATCGCCACCGACTTCGAAGTGATGGCGATAGGGCTTGAGGTGCAGCGAGTCGCGAATGGCCTTTTCCAGGCGTTCGGGGTTGCCAGGGTGGGCGCGCAGCACGTGCTTGAGGTCTACCGAGTGTTCGTTGCCCAGGCACAGCAGCAGGCGGCCTTCGACGGTAAGGCGCACGCGGTTGCAGGTGGCGCAGAAGTTGTGGCTGTGCGGGGAAATGAAGCCGACCCGGGTGTTCGCGGCTTCGGCCAGGCGCCAGTAGCGGGCCGGCCCCATGGACGACTCGGTCGATTCGACCAGCGTGAACTGCTCGGCCAGGCGTGCCCGAACTTCATCGCTGGAGCAGAACGATTCGCCGCGTTCATGCTCGCTTATCACCCCCAGCGGCATTTCCTCGATGAAGGTGATGTCCAGCTCGCGTTCGATGGCAAAGCGCACCAGATCGACCAGTTCATGGTCGTTGCGGCCTTTGAGTACCACGCAGTTGAGCTTGGTGCGCTTGAAACCGGCCTGGCGTGCGGCGTCGATGCCGGCGATTACCTGGGCAAGGTCGCCGGTGCGGGTCAGCTGCTTGAAACGGTCGGCATCCAGGCTATCCAGGCTGATGTTCAGGCGTGTCACCCCGGCGTCGAACAGCGGCTGAGCCAGGCGCCCAAGTTGCGAGCCGTTGCTGGTCAGGCACAGCTCGCGCAGGCCGGGCAGGGCGGCGATGCGCCCGCACAGGTCGACGATGCCCTGGCGTACCAGTGGCTCGCCACCCGTCAGGCGGATCTTTCGGGTGCCCAGCGCGACGAAGCGCTCGGCCACCTGGAACAGTTCTTCGAGGCTGAGGATTTGCTGGCGCGGCAGAAACTGCATGTCTTCGGCCATGCAGTACACGCAACGGAAGTCACAGCGGTCGGTGACCGACATCCGCAGGTAGTCGATTTTCCGGTTGAAGCCGTCGATCAGGGCCCGGCTGTTCTGTTCCACGTTCGCACTCGAATGGGTTGGGACATGACTCCAAGCTATAACCTGGCCGCAAGGGCGTCAAATTGCTTTGCCTGACCGGTTGATCGATGGCCTCTATCGCTTGGTGCAGCATCTGGCAGCCATGATCGAAACCGCTTATCACGCCGTAAGATCTTTCGATTGGACGCCCCTTCTCACGCTCCATAGGCTGGAAAAAAGCATCGAAGCGTGAGGATTCATCGCATGAGCCAGGACGAACACATCAGGGACTACAAGGGCGCCGCTGCCGGCTGGGGGGCGCTCAAAAGCGTGACCAAGAGCTGGCTGGGCAGCGACAACGCCTTCAAGAACCTGCGGGCCATGCTCAAGACCAACCAGAACGGCGGCTTCGACTGCCCCGGCTGTGCCTGGGGCGAGTCGCCGGAAAGCGACATGGTCAAGTTCTGCGAAAACGGCGCCAAGGCGGTCAACTGGGAAGCCACCGGCCGCTCGGTCGACCCGGCTTTCTTCGCCAGATACAGCGTCAGCGCGCTGAAGGAGCAGACCGACTACTGGCTTGAATACCAGGGCCGCCTCACCCACCCGATGCGCTACGACGCCGCCACCGACCACTATGTCGAAACTACCTGGCAGGAGGCCTTCGAGCTGGTCGCCAGGCACCTGCGTGCGCTGCGGTCGCCGGATGAGGCCGAATTCTACACCTCGGGCCGGGCCAGCAACGAGGCGGCGTTCCTTTACCAGCTGTTCGTACGTGCCTACGGCACCAACAACTTTCCGGATTGCTCGAACATGTGCCATGAAGCCAGCGGCGCGGGCATGTCGGAAACCCTCGGGGTGGGCAAGGGCACCGTGGTGTTCCACGATCTGGAGCTGGCCGACGCGATATTCGTCATCGGGCAGAACCCCGGCACCAACCACCCGCGCATGCTCGAACCCCTGCGCGAAGCGGTCAAGCGTGGTGCTCAGGTCGTCTGCTTCAACCCGCTGAAAGAGCGAGGCCTCGAGCGCTTCCAGCACCCGCAGCACCCGTTCGAAATGCTCAGCAATGGCTCCGAGCCGACCTCCAGCGCCTACTTCCGCCCGGCCTTGGGTGGGGACATGGCGGCAATGCGCGGTATTGCCAAGTACTTGTTGCAATGGGAGCGCGAGGCACAGGCCAAAGGCGAGCCGGCGGTATTCGACCATGCCTTCATCGCCGAGCACACCAGCGGCGTCGACGATTACCTGGCGGCGGTGGACGCCACGTCCTGGGAGCACATCGTCAAACAGTCGGGCTTGACCCTGGCCGAGATCGAGCTGGCCGCACGCATGTATCGCAAGGCCGAGCGGGTCATCATGTGCTGGGCCATGGGCGTCACCCAGCACCGCCATTCGGTGCCGACCGTGCAGGAAATCGTCAACCTGCAGCTGCTGCGCGGCAACGTCGGCAAACCCGGCGCAGGCCTGTCGCCGGTGCGTGGCCACAGCAACGTGCAGGGTGACCGTACCATGGGCATTGACGAGAAGCCGTCGGCGGCGCTACTCGATGCCATCGAACAACGCTTCCAGTTCAGTGTGCCGCGTACCCATGGGCACAACGCGGTATTGGCGATCAAGGCTATGGAAGAGGGGCGGGCCAAGGTGTTCATCGGCCTGGGCGGCAACTTTGCCCAAGCCACCCCGGACACCGCGCGCACCCACGCGGCGCTGCAGAACTGCGCGTTGACCGTGCAAATTTCCACCAAGCTCAACCGCTCGCACCTGGTCACCGGCCGCGATGGGCTGATCCTGCCGTGCCTGGGCCGTACCGAAATCGACCTGCAGGCCGAAGGGCCGCAAGGCGTGACCGTGGAGGACACGTTCAGCATGGTGCACATCTCCCACGGCCAGTTGCGCCCGCGCTCGCCGCATATGCGCTCGGAACCGTGGATCATTGCCGGTATGGCCAAGGCGACGCTGGGCAACCAGCCGATCGATTGGGAGTACGCGGTGGCCGATTACAACCGCATTCGCGACATGATCGCTGACGTGATTCCGGGCTTTACCGGTTTCAATGAACGCTTGAACAGCCCCGGCGGGTTCCACCTTGGCAACAATGCCGCCGATCGCAACTTCCGCACGGCCACGGGCAAAGCCCGCTTCATGCCCCACGCGCTGCCCGAGGAACTGGTCAACGCCAAGGTACTGGCCCGTGGTGACAAGCCCGACCTGATTTTGCAGACCCTGCGTTCGCACGACCAGTACAACACCACCCTGTATGGCCTGGACGACCGTTACCGTGGGGTGTTCGGCCTGCGTGAAGTGGTGTTCGTCAATGAGGCGGACATCCGTCGTCTGGGCTTCGAACCGGGTGAGCAGGTGGACCTTGTGTCGCTGTGGGAGGATGGCGTGGAGCGGCGGGTGTCGGGCTTCCGCCTGGTGGCGTATGACGTGCCCGAGGGGCAGGCGGCGGCGTATTACCCGGAAACCAACCCGTTGGTACCGCTGGAAAGTTATGGTGAGGGGACCTATACCCCGACCTCGAAATTTGTCGCGATCAAGGTCGTGAAAGCCAAGGTGGGAAACCGCATTGCGGCGGTGTTGGCCTCGGATTGATGGGGGGCCTGTACGGGCCCCTTCGCGGGTGAACCCGCTCCTACGGGACCTCACAGCGCTTGAGGTTGAGGTGATCCTGGGGGGCGCGAAGAATCCAGCACCAGTCAGGCGCGATGCACCGGGTAAGCCGTGGTGTACTTCATCTGCTCCATGGCAAAACTGGAGGTGATGTTCGATAGCCCATCGGTACGGGTAATCAGCTTTTTGTAGAACCGGTCATACGCCGCAATATCACCTACCACCACCCGCAGCATGTAGTCCCAGTCCCCGGACATGCGGTAGCACTCCATCACTTCCTCGAACCCGGTCACGGTCGCAGCAAACTGCTCCAGCCATGCGCTGTCGTGGCGCTGGGTCTTGAGCTGGACGAACACGGTAAGCCCCAACCCCAGCCGTTCGGGGTCCAGCAGGGCGACGCGGCCGAGGATGTAGCCCTCTTCCTCCAGGCGCTTGACCCGCTTCCAGCACGGTGTGGTGGACAGGTTGACGGCCTCGGCCAGGTCCTTCAGCGAGATCGAGGCATCACGCTGTAGCAGGGTAAGAATGTGCTGGTCGAAACTGTCCATATCGCGCGCTGGCCGTGCAGAAAAATATTTCACAGATTACCCCAAGGCCAGACGATTTGGGTTGTGCGATAGTTGCAGCTTTCATTCTGCCAATGGGCCTGACCATGTCCGACAAGCCGCGCAATTTCGCCACCCGTACCATTCACGCCGGCGAGCAGTTCAGCGTTGCCGATAACGCCATTTTTCCGGCCATCGTCACCGCCAGTTCGTTCACCAAGCGCAGCCTGGACGATAAGCCGGAATATTCCTACAGCCGCGTCGGCAACCCCACCCGGCATGCCTACGAAACCTGTGTCGCTGCCCTGGAAGAAGGCGTGGGCGCTGTGGCCTGCGCCTCGGGAGTCAATGCCACCGCAACCGTGCTTGAGCTGCTGCCCAAGGATGCCCACGTGGTGGTGATGAACGGCGTGTACGGTGGCACATTCCGCATCATGGAAGATTACCGCAGCCGCACCTCTGGGCTGACCACCACCTATGTCGATCTCAACGACCTTGAAGCCGTAGCGGCTGCGATCAAGCCGGAAACCCAGCTGATCTGGATCGAGTCGCCGACCAACCCGTTGCTGCACCTGGTCGACATCAAGGCGGTGTGCGACCTGGCCAAGGCCAAGGGCATCCTCACCTGCATCGACAACACCTTCTGCTCGCCGTGGAACCAGCGCCCGATCACCCTGGGCGTGGACTTGGTGATGCACTCGGCCAGCAAGTACATAGGTGGCCACTCCGACCTCACCGGCGGTGTGGTGGTGGCGGCCAACGATGCGTTGCTGGCACGCCTGCGCCGTATCAGCATGGCGATTGGTGCAGTGCAGGGGCCGTTCGACTGCTACCTGGCTCTGCGCGGTCTGAAGACCCTGGATGTGCGCATGGAGCGCCAGTGTGCCAATGCCCTGCAGGTGGCGCGCTTCCTGGAAGGTCACGCGCAGGTCGAGCAGGTGTATTACCCGGGGCTGGAAAGCCACCCGCAGCATGAACTGTGCAAACGCCAGATGCGCAGTGGCGGGGCGGTGGTGGCGATGAAAGTGAAAGGCGACCGCGCCGCGCTCAACCGCCTGGTGGAGGCGCTGCAGATTTTTGTGCTGGCCGACTCGCTGGGCGGGGTGGAGAGCATGATCAACCACTCCTGGAGCATGTCGCACTGCTCACTGAGCCCAGAGCAGAAAGCGGTGATGGGGATCAGCGAAAACCTGCTGCGGTTGTCGGTAGGGATCGAGGATTACCGTGACCTGATCGAGGACCTGGATGGGGCGTTGAAAGCGCTGGTTGCTGTGTAAGGGCTGTTGGCCTCTTCGCGGGCTAGCCCGCTCCTACGACGGTCTGCGCATCGATGTAGGAGCGGGTTTACCCGCGAATACGGTGGCGGCTGCAACGGTGACCGGCCAGGGGCATTGGCCAGCAGGCCCGGCCCTTTCGCGGGTGAACCCGCTCCTACGACGGTCTGCGCATCGGTGTAGGAGCGGGCTTGCCCGCGAAGAGGCCGGTGGATTCAATAGATGCCTGTCAGGATTTGGGCGGATGAATGATCCGTTCGATCTTGTCCTTGATCAGCAACCTTTCCTTGCGCAGGCGGTTGACGGCTTCGTCGTTGGTGCCGTTGCCTTCGGCGGCTACCACCTCCTTGTCCTTGGCGTTGTACTCCTTGTGCAGTTTGTGCAGGTCCTGATCCTTCTCCATGAGTGCCTGGAATGCATCAGCGGTAACGTGCAGGTCAGCGAGCAGATCGTGCGGAACTGGCATTTCTTCACCTCTGTCAGGGTTGTCGGTAAGGTCCTGACCATTGAGGATAGCTGTCTTTGCGCAGGCTTGTGACGGCGGTCCAGGCTGAATGGCAGCTGAATGGTTTTGAGATAATTGGTAGAAGACGCGCCCTCACGAAATTGTTACCAACTTTTTCACAAAAAATTGATGACGTACTTTCTAGAGTTCGGCCAACTTTCCCACAGTGCCATCTGGTCTGGGGTTGATAATCACTCTTGATTGCGAACGCTAATGCTCAACTTCAAATCCCTGCGGACTGAATGGGTCACGCTGCTGGCCAGTCTTTACCTGCTGATCGGCTTCAACATGTTCCTCTGGGAGCATCTGCAAGCGGCGGTTCCTGCCGGCCTGTCGGGGTTGTGGCTGAGTCTGGCGTTTGCTGTGCTGATGCTCTTCGCCTTCAATCTCATACTCACGTTAATTGCCTTCCGGTATGTATTGAAGCCGGTACTTATCGTGTTGTTCATAAGTGGCGCGGGCGTGGCTTACTTCATGAACCAGTACGGCGTACTTATTGACGCCGGCATGTTCCGTAATATGGCCGAGACCAATGTTGCGGAAGTGCGCGACTTGATGTCGTTCAAGTTTGCCGCGTATATCCTGCTGCTGGGTGTGCTGCCATCGGTGCTGCTGTGGAAGGCGCAGATCGCCTACCGCCCTTGGCACCGCGAGCTGCTGGGCAAGTTGGTGGTCAGTGGTGCCTGTGTAATGACCATCGGCTCGGTCGCGTTGGTCAATTATCAAGGGCTGTCGTCGCTGTTTCGCAATCACCATGAACTGCGTCTGATGCTCACCCCCAGCAATATCGTCGGGGCCTCCATCAGTTATGTCGACGAGCGTGTCGGTACGGCCTCGCGCCCGTTCCAGCATTATGGCGAAGATGCCAAGCGTGATGCGGCCTGGCAAAAACATGAGCGCAAGTCGCTGACCGTGCTGGTGGTCGGGGAAAGTGCCCGGGCAGACCATTTCGGTGTGCTGGGCTATGACCGCGATACCACGCCCAATCTCGCCAGGGAGCAGGGCCTGCTGGCGTTTTCCGACGTGCACTCGTGCGGTACGGAAACGGCGGTTTCGGTGCCTTGCATGTTCTCGGGCATGAAGCGCAAGGACTACGACGCCCGCGTAGCGAAGAACCGCGAAGGGCTGTTGGACATCCTGCAGCGTGCCGGCCTGGCCGTGCAGTGGCGTGACAACCAGTCGGGCTGCAAAGGCACCTGCGATCGCGTGCAGTTCATCGACGTCAGCAACCTCAAGGACCCGCAGCTGTGCGCCGATGGCGAATGCCATGACCAGATCCTGCTGCAAGGCCTGGACGCGTTGATCGACAACCTCGACAAGGACACCGTGCTGGTGCTGCACCAGATGGGCAGCCACGGCCCAGAGTACTTCAAGCGCTACCCCAGTGATGGCGAGCGCTTCACCCCGGTGTGCCAGAGCAACGCGTTGAACCAGTGCAGCGAGGAGCAAATCATCAACGGATACGACAACACCCTGGCCTATACCGACAAGGTGCTGGCCTCGCTAATCAATACCCTGCGCAGCAAGCAAGACAAGGTCGATACCGCGATGATCTACCTGTCCGACCACGGCGAGTCGCTGGGCGAGTACAACCTGTTCCTGCACGGCACGCCCTACGCCATCGCTCCCGAGCCGCAGAAGCACGTGCCGCTGCTGACCTGGTTCTCCGACAGCTACAAGGAGGACTTCGGCGTCGATACCGACTGCCTGGCACGGCTCAGCGATGCCCCGCTGTCCCAGGACAACCTGTTCCACTCGATGCTTGGCCTGTTGCAGGTACATACCGAGCTCTACCAACAGTCGCTGGACATGTTCGCCAGTTGCCGGCCTTGGCTGGCGGCCAAGCGCTGAAGCCAGTCGGGTGTCATGCAAGCTTGCGCGATCCCTGTGGGAGCGGGCAAGCCCGGGCCATACACCGTGTTGCCTTCATTCGCGGGCGCGCCCGCTCCCACAGGGTGGACTGCCCCCGAAAAGCGGGACAGTTTCACCCGTAGTGCCCGCGCCGTATATACTGCGCGCCAATGTTAGTGGGAGAGCCTTGTGGCCATCGAAATTCACTGGATCCGTGACGACCAGAGCCTGGCCGAACACTGCCGCGACTGGCACCAGCTGCCCTTCGTCGCCGTCGACACCGAATTCATGCGGGTCGACACCTTCTACCCGAAAGCCGGGCTGATTCAGATCGGCGACGGCCAACGCGCCTTTCTGATCGACCCGCTGCTGATCGGCAACTGGCAACCCTTGGCCGACCTGCTGGAAGACAGCGGTGTGGTCAAGGTGCTGCACGCCTGCAGCGAAGACCTTGAAGTGCTGCTGCGCCTGACCGGCAAGCTGCCTCAGCCGCTGTTCGACACTCAGCTGGCCGCCGGTTACCTGAACCTGGGCTTCTCCATGGGCTATTCGCGGCTGGTGCAGGAAGTGCTGGGCATCGAATTGCCCAAAGGCGAAACCCGCTCCGACTGGCTGCAACGCCCGCTCTCGGAAACCCAGGTCAGCTACGCTGCCGAAGATGCCGTGCACCTGGCCGAGCTGTTCAGCGTGCTGCGTCCGCGGTTGAGTGACGACAAGTATGCCTGGGTGCTGGAAGACGGCGCCGAGCTGGTGGCTGCGTTGCGCCGTGAAGTCGAGCCTGAAAGCCTTTACCGCGACGTCAAGCTGGCCTGGAAGCTGGCGCCTCAACAACTGGCAGTGCTACGTGAGCTGTGCGCCTGGCGCGAGCGCGAAGCGCGCAACCGCGATGTGCCGCGTAATCGTATCCTCAAGGAGCACTCGCTGTGGCCAATGGCCAAAAGCCAGCCGAACAACCTGTCGGCCTTGGCCAAGATCGACGAGATGCACCCGCGCACCATTCGTCAGGACGGTGAGTTCCTCATTCAGCTGATCAAGCGCGCCGCCAGCCTGCCGGCCGAGCAATGGCCAGCGCCCTTGCCCGAGCCGCTGCCGATCGAGGCTGCCGGCCTTCTCAAGCAGCTGCGTGCCATCGGCCAGGCCGAAGGCGAGCGCTTGGGGATTGCGCCCGAGCTGATGCTGCGCAAGAAAGCCCTGGAGGCGCTGCTCAAGAGCGGATACCCCAATGGCCCTTATCAACTGCCCGATTCGCTGCGCGGCTGGCGCCGCGAGCGCATGGGCCAGGCCCTGCTGGACAACCTGGCAGGCGCCGGAGAAACCCGATGAAACGCATTTGCTCGATCTACAAGAGCCCACGCAAGAACGAAATGTACCTGTATGTGCTCAAGGCTGACGGCCTGGAGCGCGTGCCTGAAGGCCTGCTGCCGTTCTTCGGCACCCCCGTGCACGCTTTCGACCTGGTGCTCAGCCCTGAGCGCAAGCTGGCCCGCGAGGACATCACCAAGGTGCTGGAGAACCTCGAAAGCCAAGGCTACCACCTGCAGATGCCGCCGCTGGAAGATGAGTACATCGAGCACCTGCCCGAAGAGCTGCTGCGCCGTAACGACCCCGTCTGACCATGCGTGTACTGATCGCTGAGCATGACCATGCTCGATACGCCGGGCTTTTGCGCGCAGCCGCGCCAGAAGTGGAAGTGCTGACCAGCGGCGACTCTGCCGAACTGGCCCGCCAGGCACCGCAGTGCCCGGTGTGGCTGGGCCAGCCGGACTTGCTGGCCAGTCTGCTGCGCCAAGGCCACAAGCCTGGCTGGATACAGTCGACATGGGCCGGTATCACGCCGTTGCTGGCCGATGGCCTGCCGCGTGATTACCGCCTGAGCCGCGCAGTAGGCATCTTTGGGCAGGTAATGGCTGAGTACATGCTCACCTATATGCTAGGCCATGAGCGTGAGGTGCTGTCACGCCTGGTCAGCCAGGTCGAGCGGCGCTGGGATGAACGCCCGGGGCGCAGCCTGGAAGGGCGCAAGGTCCTCATTGTGGGTGTAGGCGACATTGGTCAGCGTGTGGCCGAGTTCCTGCAGCCGTTTGGTGTGGAGCTGTACGGGGTTGCCAGCAGCGCCCGTGAACAGGCCCCGTTCGTCGAGGTGGCGGCGCTGGCCGACCTGCCGCGCATGGTCGGCCAGGTCGACTATGTGCTGAATCTGCTGCCGGATACCCCGGCGACTCATGACCTGTATGACGCCGCGCTGTTCAAATGCTTCCAGCCCTCGGCCTTGTTCATCAATGCCGGACGTGGTGTGGCGGTGGTCGATGCCGACCTGGTCGAGGCGTTGAAAGAGGGCCATCTGGCCGGTGCGGTGATCGATGTGTGCCGCCAGGAGCCGTTGCCCAAGCAACACCCGTTCTGGACCGCCTGGGGCTTGCTGCTGACCGGGCACAGCTCGGCGCCCACTTCGCCGACAGCGATGGTGCGCTTGTTTGTCGAGAATGTGCGGGCTTATGAAGCGGGGCAGGGGTTGCGGGGTGAAGTCGATTTCGCCCGGGGCTACTGATCGCTGTGGCCTGTACCGGCCTCTTCGCGGGTAAGCCCGCTCCAGCTCAGGGTGGTGATACCCCCCGTAGGAGCGGGCTTGCCCGCGAAGAGGCCAGCACTGCCAACACAAACCTTACAGACTGAAATCGCCTTCAGCAGCCAGCTCGCTCAGCGGCTTGCGCGGGCTCGGCACTTCACGCGCCTGCAGGGCTTCATCCAGGCTGGCCTTGTCCCCCAGCTTGCCGATCGCCACCATGGCATGCAGTACGTAACCCTCGGGAATCTTCAGTTCCTGACGTGCCAGGTCCTGATCGAAGCCGGCCATGCCATGGGTATGCCAGCCGCTGATGCTGGCCTGCAGGGCCAGATGCCCCCAGGCAGAGCCCGTGTCGAAGGTGTGCCACAGCGCCGGTTTTTCTTCCGTAGCGCCCGGGGCCGCGAACGTGGTCTTGGAAATGACCAGCACCAGCGCCGACGCCTGTTGCGCCCAGCTGCGATTGAAGGGCACCAGCAGGCTCAGGTAACGCTCCCAGTTCGGCGTGTCGCGGCGGGCATACAGGAAGCGCCAAGGCTGCGAGTTATAGGCCGAAGGTGCCCAGCGGGCGGCTTCGAGGAAGCTCAGCAGGGTTTCTTCGCTGATCGGCTCGGCGGTGAAGGCGCGTGGCGACCAGCGGTTGATGAACTGCTCGTTGATGGCGTAATCGGCAATGCGGGGGTTGGCGCTCATGGCGGCTCCTGCAAACGGACGGGAAAAGCGCACGCTACTGCGTGCCGTCGCGACTGACAAGCGGTCTGGATTTGCCGAAGGCCAGGCTCTAGACTGGCGCCGCCGCGCGCCGTGGCCCCCAAGATGAAGGCAGGAACCCTGTGTGATGATCGCTGAAAACGCGCCGTTCTGGCGGCGCAAGACCCTCGAAGAGCTCAGCCAGCAAGAGTGGGAGTCGCTGTGCGATGGCTGCGGCCTGTGCTGCCTGCAAAAGCTCGAGGACGAAGACGACAACAGCGTCTATTACACGCGCATCGCCTGCAAATTGCTGGACCTTGATACGTGCCAGTGCAGCGACTACCCCAACCGCTTCGCCCAAGTGCCAGACTGCATCCAGCTTACCCCGGGCAAGGCCGATCAGTTCAAGTGGCTGCCGAGTACCTGCGGTTACCGTCTGGTCAGTGAGGGCAAGGATTTGCCTGCCTGGCACCACCTGGTCTGTGGCGACCGGCAACAGGTTCATGAACAGCGCATTTCCCAGTCGGGGCGTATGCTCAGTGAACACGATGTGCACGAAGACGACTGGGAAGACCACCTGATCTTTCGCGCCAGCTGACCGGCGCGGCCCGCTGCCTCGGGGAAACAAGGAGTTTCTGTATGCGTTGCCAGCTGTTGTTGCTGTTGGGCCTGATGGCCAGTTCGCCGGCCTGGGCGAAAAAGGTCGACCTCGACTACCAGGTGCGCCTTCTGCCTGCCAGTGGCCAGGCCGAGGTCCGCGTTACATTGGCTGAAGGCAGCGCCGTGCGCAGCCTGGACTTCGACCTGGGCAAGGCTGGGGCCTACAGCGGCTTCCAGGCTGATGGGCAATGGCAGCTGAAGGGGCAGCGTGGCATATGGCAGCCAGCGGCCGGCAAGACCAGCCTTAGCTACCGCGTGCAGCTGGACCAGAAGCTGGCCAGCGGCGCCTATTCATCACGTGTCACCCCGCACTGGGCACTGTTCCTCGGCGACCAGCTGATACCCCCTGCGCGCCTCGACCAGCAGGATGGTACCGAGCTGGTGGCGCGCCTGGCTTTCGACCTGCCCGAGGGCTGGAAGAGCATCGAAACGTCCTGGCCGCGCATCGGCAAGGGGAAGTTTCGCATCGACAACGTGTCGCGCCTGTTCGATCGCCCGACCGGCTGGATGCTTGCCGGCGACCTGGGCAGCCGCCGCGCCCGCCTGGGCGAGACCGAAGTGACCGTGGCCGCGCCGGTGGGGCAGGGCATGCGGCGCATGGACAGCCTGACCTTGCTCACATTCGTCTGGCCACAACTACAAGCTGTGTTCCCGCGTAACCCGCCCAAGCTGCTGTTGGTCGGGGCGCGTGACGGCATGTGGCGAGGGGCTATGGCTGCGCAGGGCTCGTTGTACCTGAACAGTGCCCGGCCCATGGTCAGCGAAAACGGCAATAGCCCGTTGCTGCGCGAATTGGTGCAACTGTTCGCGCAGATTCACGGGCGTGACGGCAGTGACTGGCTGGTAGAGAGCCTGACCGATTATTACGCCAACGAATTGCTACGCCGCTCGGGCGGGATGAGTGATGACCGCTACCAGGTCTGGCAGGCGCGTCTGAGCAAGCAGGGCGCCAAGGTCAACCGGCTCAAGGGTGAACGCGCAAGCCCGGCCCAGGTGGCCCGCGGCGTGATGCTGTTGCAAGCGCTGGACAAGGAAATCCGCATTCACACCCAGGCCAAACGTTCGTTGGACGATGTGGTACGTGGGCTGATGCGCCTGCCCAGCGTCAGTACTGAAGACTTCGTACAGATCAGCGAGAACGTGCTGGGGCGGCGTTCCGATGTGCTGCAGAGCAAGGTGCTGCACTAGGCATCCCTGCGCCTGACAATCGGCAGGGCGGCATCGTCTGCAAGTCGCATTTCAAGCGTATCAAGTCGTACCCGGAATACACCGCGGAGCAGAAACTCAGCATTGTTCACGGGGCGAAACCGAGGAGGGGGAGCGTGCAGCCAACCATCGTCGGCAACGTTGATTGCGACAACCCATGGTTTGTCGAGGCAATGTTCGGCCCGGTTTCGGTGCTGTTCTGACGGAGCTCAGCACTCGGTCGCCCTGTGTTGGCAGGTCTGTCCTGTTGCCGCAGTGGCGGCCTTTCTATTTGAACTTGGGCCCCGAACGGGTATTCAGCCCCTTGGCCATGCGGTCATACAGCACCACATTCACCGTCGCTGCCAGGTTCATGCAGCCCTCGGTCGGGATGTAGATAGTCTCTTCACACCATCCCCGCACCTCTTCGCTCAACGAACCATCCTCTGGCCCGAAGATGTAAATGGCCCGGTCCGGATGGGTGTAATCCGGCAATGGTCGCGCTCCGTCCACCAGTTCTACCGCCACGGGCGTGCAGCCCAGCGGGATAATGCGCTTTAGGTCGTCGATGCCGATCAGCGGGATGTCGTAGTGCACGCGCTTGGTGTCGGTGACGAAGTCACGTGCGCGTTCATAGCGTTTGCCCGTGTAGAACACCGAATTGACGCCATAGCAGCCCGCTGCGCGCATCACAGAGCCGACGTTTTCTGCCGACTTGGGGTTGAACAGGCCGATGCAGCTGTATCGTTTGTTTGCCACGTACCGGGGCCCTTCGCGAAAAAAGCGCGATTATACGGGCTGCCCGGTAGCAGCGGGGGGCGAATCGATGGTCAGTCTTTCTTCAGCATGCCCGCCAGCCCGGCAAACGGGTTGTGCGTAGCCTTGGCAATGCTCGGGGTGCTGGTGGAGCCTTCACTGAAGTACTGCTGGTCGGTGTAGCGCGAGTGTTCGTTGTCGTGGCAGTACAGGCACAGCAGCTCCCAGTTGGAGCCGTCCTGAGGATTGTTGTCGTGGTTGTGGTCACGGTGATGCACGGTCAGCTCGCTCAGGCGCTTGCCAGCGAACTCGCGGGCGCAGCGACCGCACACGTGCGGGTACATTCTCAGGGCCTTGTCGCGGTAGCCCATTTCCTTGTCGCGCTTGGCATCGGCCAGGATGCGGTCGAGGCGCGCGGTAGCGGCGGCAGAAGAGGTGGAGCTCATGGTGTTTCCTTTGTTCTGATCAGGCAGGTGACGGTTATGCCATTGAGTCTAGCGCGCTTGCAGGTCCGGCGGACAGGCGAAAGCGTTGATTTAGGCGTAGCCTGTAGAAAGGTTCCCGACAGGAGGTTGCTGATGTTTCACGCGATCCTCGCCGCTCTGGTGATGGCTGGCCTGCCCCTGGCAGAAGCTGCCAGCCCGCCACCCAGGCTCACGCCGCCAGTACCCGCCGCGCCCGGTACGCCGACGCCTACGCCATACCCGCAGATTACCCCGAGTACGCCGCCCAAGGCTTATGACAGCCAGCCGGGGGCGCCCTTGTTGCCGCCGATGCCAGTGCCCGGCCCGCCGAAGGATCAGCCATTGCCCGGGTTGCGGCAGGACCCGCCGAAGCCGGTTGTGGAGGATGATTGACGGGCGGTAGCTGGGGGCGTTTGGGGCTGCTTTGCAGCCCATCGCGACGCAAGGCCGCTCCCACAGGTTGGACTGGATTCCGCGCTGTGGACTGCACCCCAGAAGATGGACAGATGTCCAACATCTGGGGTGTAGTCCACTGTCTTGTGGGAGCGGCCTTGTGTCGCGAAAGGGGCGCAACGCGCCCCCAGCTCTCTCAAAGGATACCCAGCTCGCCAAATACGAACGCATACTCCAGGGCCACATCCTTCAACCCTTGGTACCGCCCGCTCATCCCGCCATGCCCAGCCCCCATCTCGGTCTTGAGCAGCAGCAGGTTGTTGTCAGTCTTGAGTGTGCGCAACTTCGCCACCCATTTGGCTGCCTCCCAATACTGCACGCGGCTGTCGTTGTAGCCCGCCACCACCAGCATCGCCGGGTAGGCCTGCGCTTTCAGATTCTCGTACGGCGCATAAGCCTTGATCCGTTCATACACCTCCGGCTCCTCAGGGTTGCCCCATTCGTCGTACTCGGTCACGGTCAGCGGCAGCTCCGGGTCGAGCATGGTGTTGAGCACGTCGACGAATGGCACTTCGGCAATGGCGCAGCGGAACAGCTCAGGGCGCAGGTTGAGCACCGCGCCGATCAGCAGGCCGCCGGCGCTGCCACCACTGATGGCCAGGCGGTCGGCGGCAGTCACGCCCTGGCTGATCAGGTGCTCGGCGCAGGCGATGAAGTCGCTGAACGTGTTGTGCTTGTGCTCCTGCTTGCCGGCACGGTACCAGGCCTCCCCCAGTTCGCCACCACCACGCACGTGGGCGATGGCGAAGGCCACGCCGCGCTCCAGCAGGCTCAGGCGCGCATGTGAGAACCAGGGGTCGAGGCTTTCGCCATAGGCGCCATAGCCGTACAGGTACAGTGGCACCGTCTTGCCCAGGTCCTGGCGGCGGCGTACCAGGCTGATCGGCACCTGGGTGCCGTCCGCTGCGGTTGCCCACAGGCGCTCACTGACATAGTCATCGGCATCGAATGCACCCAGCACCGGGGTTTGCTTGAGCACCACCTGGGCGCCCGTGGGCAACGCCAGCTGGCGCACCTGGGCCGGGCGGTTGAGTGCTTCGTAGCGCAAGCGTATGCGAGTGCTGGCAAATTCCAGGCTGTCCTGCACGTAAAGGTTGTAGGCGGCGTCTGGCAAGTCGACGCGGTAGGCCGGCAAGCCCTGCGGGCGTACTTCGATGATCGGCAGGCCGCCTTCGCGCAGGCTCAGGGTGAGGGCGCCGGTGTTCAGGCTGAGGCCTTCGAGCATGACCGCATCGCGGTGCGCCACCAGCACCTGCCACTGTTCGCGGCTTGGCACTGGCGCGACTGGTGCGTGGTACAGGGCGAAGTTGATGCCATCCTGGTTGGTGCGGATGAACCAGCGCCACTGGCCGTCGAGTTGGCCGTGGTCGGGGAAGTATTCGTGGCCTTCGACGCGCGGCGCCAGGCAGGTGAACGGCGCCTGCGGGGTTTCGGCGTCCAGTACCCAGGCCTCACTGGTGGTCTTGCTGTTCAGCAGCAGCACCAGCTGGCGCTCGGAACTGGTGCGGTAGCAGTGCAGAAAGAAACGCCCGTCCGGCTCTTCGAACACGGTGTGTGCGGCGTCTGTGCCCAAGGTGTGGCGACGCAGGCGCCATGGGCGGTGGGTGTCGTCCAGTTCTGCGAAGAATAGCGTCTGGCTGTCGTTGGCCCAGGTCAGGCTACCGTCGCAGTCGTCGAAGGGCAGGGTAGTGACACGGCCACTGGTCAGGTCTTTGACGTACAGGGTATAGATTTCGTCGCCGCTGGTGTCGAGGCTGTAGGCCAGCAGGCGGTGGTCAGGGCTGATGTTGAACGCGCCGAGGGAGAGGAAGCCGCCGTTGGCCAGGACGTTGGGGTCGAGCAGCAGTTGCTCCTGGCTTTCATCGACGGTGTTCGAGTCGTCGGCCGGACGTGGGCAGCGGTAGTGACGCGGGTATTCGTCACCGGCGGTGGTACGGGTGTAGTACAGGTAGGGGCCCCAAGGCGCCGGCAATGACAGGTCGGTCTCCAGGATGCGGCCCTTGATTTCTTCGAACAGTCGCTCACGCAACGGTGCCTGGTCGGCCAGGCAGGCTTCCTGGTAGGCGTTTTCAGCTTGCAGGTAAGCGAGTACCTCGGGGGTATCGCGCTGTTGCAGCCAGGCATACGGGTCGGTGGCCTGGTCGGCTTGGGCAATCGGGGGTTGGGGCTTGGTTGGCATTGAAGGTCTCTTGATTGGCGTTGCCTGTGCCGGCCTCTTCGCGGGTAAACCCGCTCCTACAGGGTCGCACCGTTCCCAAGTCCGTCGCAGATCGTGTAGGAGCGGGTTTACCCGCGAAGAGGCCGGCACAGGCAAACACTGTCTGCGCCCGGAAAAGTGTTTATCATAGGCATCTCTTTGCCTGGCTTGCACGAACACCATGACCGAGAACGACTACACCTTCGCCTGGGGCTTGTACGCAGTAGCCGCCTTAGGGTGCCTGCTGGTGGGCTTCAAGCTCACCGGCTGGATGTGGCGCTGGCTGCGCGAACCGCTACGGGTGGTGCTGGCGGTGCTGCTGCTGACCCCGACCATCGTCGACCCGGTCAAGGACAGCTTCGCCCCTGCAATCGCCATCACTGCGCTGGATGTCGCTTTCAAGGTCGGCAACAACGCCTGGCGCGCTGTGTCCGACTTCGCCATGTACGGCATGATCGCCTTCGGCCTTTACTTCCTCTTCGTGCTGCTGCGCTGGCCGCTGGAAAAGCGCGCGCACGCACGCCGTGAGCAGGCCGAAGCCGCCGCCAGGCGTCAGCGGGCCGAGGATGACCAGCTCGGCACCCAGGCGCCGCTGGCTGCCGAGCGTAGCGACCGTTACCGTGACGACTTGCCGCCAGCCGCTGCGCGTGGCACAGGCCGGGTCGAGCCTCGTCTGTAAACGGAGACACGCCTATGTGCGAACTGCTGGGCATGAGTGCCAACGTCCCTACCGACATCGTTTTCAGCTTCACCGGCCTGATGCAGCGGGGCGGGCGTACCGGCCCGCACCGTGACGGCTGGGGGATTGGCTTTTACGAAGGCCGCGGCCTGCGCCTGTTCCAGGACCCGGCCGCGAGCAGCGAGTCGGAAGTGGCCAACCTCGTGCAGCGCTACCCGATCAAAAGCGAAGTGGTGATCGGTCATATCCGTCAGGCCAACGTCGGCAGGGTGTGCCTGTCCAATACCCACCCGTTCGTGCGGGAAATGTGGGGCCGCAACTGGTGCTTCGCGCACAACGGCCAGTTGGGTGACTTCAAGGGCCTGGCCAGTTTCTACCGGCCAGTGGGCGACACCGACAGCGAAGCGGCCTTCTGCGACCTGCTCAACCGCATCCGCAGCGCCTTCCCCGAACCGGTGCCGGTGGAACAGCTGCTGCCAGTGCTGGTCGATGCCTGTGCCGGCTACCGTGGTCAGGGCGTGTTCAACTGCATGCTCAGCGATGGCGACTGGCTGTTCTGCTTTTGCTCGACCAAGCTGGTGCACATTACCCGCCGTGCGCCATTCGGTGCCGCACGGTTGAAGGATGTCGACCTGATCGTCGATTTTCATACCGAAACCACCCCCAACGACGTGGTCACGGTGATTGCCACCGAGGCCCTGACCGAGAACGAGACCTGGCACCGCTACGCGCCGGGTCAGTGGGCCCTGTGGCGGCACGGAGAGTGCGTGGCGCACGGCCAGAGCTAAGGACGCTGCATGTTCAGAAGTTACCTGCGATTGCTGTTGTTCACCTTCGGCCTGCTGGCCGGTATCCAGGTCCCGGGGCTGGTCAAGGACTATAGCCTGCGGGTCGAGGCGCACCTGTTCGAATCGCGCGAGGCGCTCGATGGGTTCCGGCAAACGGCCGAGCGCTTTTTCAAGGGCGACTTGCAGGCGCTGCTGCAGCACTACCGCAGCAGCGACGATCCGGTGTTCAACAGTGACGCCAACAGCATCGAAAGCCTGATGATCCGCAACGAATTGCTGGAAAACGAATGGCAGGTGCTGCAAGGGTCATGGGCCGAGCGTACCTGGCATGTGCTGGTACAGGCCGACCCGCAGTTACGTGAAGAAACCCTCAATGGCTACAGCTACCAGATTCTGCTGGTGCCCGAGGCGATTGGCTGGGGTGTGGGTGCCGGTTTTGTGCTGGCCTTTGTGGTCGAAAGCCTGTTGTTGGGGATTGGCTGGCTGATCCTGGGCGGGCGGCGCAGGGTGGTGAAAGAGAGCTGGCGCTAAGTTCTGCTGTACCTGTACCGGCCCTTTCGCGGGCTTGCCCGCTCCCCCAGGTACAACCTGGCCCGCCAGGCCTGTGATGATCCTGTGGGAGCGGGCGAGCCCGCGAAAGGGCCGGTACAGGCAAAGACTGTTGGTCAGACCAGCACAATCCGCTGCCCCCCCACATCCCGCGCATACCGCTCCAACACCTGCCGGCAAACCCCAACCACCTCATCGACCAACGCCACCCCGGTCTGCCACGCCACCACCAGCTCAAGGCTCGGCGGCGGCTGCAACCCTTCCAGCAGCACCAGCTCGCCCCGGCCCAACTCGGCATCCACCAGCGCCGGCGGTAGCGCGCCAATGCCAAAGCCGTCGCGCAACAGCCGGGTAATCGCCGCCACCGAGTTCACACAATTCAACCGTGGTGACTCTGCCCCCGCAGCCTGCAGCAAGCTCAGCACCTCCTGGTGCGGCCGTGAATTCTTCGAGAAGGTGATGATGCGCTCGCGCCCAAGTTCGGCCAGCGACGCATAGTCCCGGTGCTGGTGGGCGCCTGCGGCCACCACCCAGCCCATTGGGTAGCGCGCCAGGTCTAGGCTGCGGATCGATTGCTCGCGCAGCAAGTCGGTCTGCAAAATCACGTCCAGAAAGCCCTTCTGCAGCTGCTCGCGCAAGTTCAGCGCGGTGTCGGCCACCAGTTCGATTTCCACCTGCGGGTAGCGCTCGGTCAGCTCCGCCACCAGCGCGCTCATCCAGGTGTGGATCACAGTATCCATCACCCCGATGCGAATGCGCCCGACCTTGGCCCGGTCGCTGTCCAGCGACTGCTTCATGGCCTTGGCGGTTTCCAGCATGCGTTCGGCGTATTCCAGCACCTTGCCGCCTTCCGGGGTCAGGCTGACGCCGCGGGAGTCGCGCAGCAGCAGTTTCACGCCCAGGTCGGCCTCCAGTGCGGCAATGCGGCTGGATACCGAAGCCTGGGTGGTGAACAGCTTTTCTGCCGTCAGGCGGAAGCTCTTGAGCCGGGCGACCCAGACGAAGGTTTCGAGGAAGCGAAGGTTCATGATCAGTTTTTCTTGTTCCAGACCGGCGGTTTTTTTCGTTGGACGCAGGCGAGGCGGCCTCTGAACAATGGCGTCCAGGCCGCGACGCTTCATGTCGCCCATAAAACAATACCAACAAGCCGAGGCATCCATGAACCCCACCGGCGTGCAGCAGCAGGTCAGTACCCTCCCTTCGTCCGGGCCTTTCGCCTGGTACCGCGACATCGACAAACAGCAACGACGTACCTTCTGGAGTTGCAAGATTGGCTATGGCCTGGACGGCATGGACACACAGATGCTCAGTTTCGTCATCCCTACGCTGATCATGCTGTGGGGTATCACCACCACTGAAGCCGGGTTGATCCACACCAGCACGCTGATCGCCTCGGCTGTAGGAGGCTGGGTGGCCGGTATCCTCTCCGACCGCATCGGCCGGGTGCGTACCCTGCAACTGACGGTGTTGTGGTTCGCCTTCTTCACCTTCCTGTGTGGCTTCGCTCAGAACTACGAGCAATTGCTGATTGCCCGAACCCTGATGGGCTTTGGCTTCGGTGGCGAGTGGACCGCCGGTGCAGTGTTGATCGGCGAGGTGATCCGCGCCCAGGACCGCGGCAAGGCGGTGGGCATGGTGCAGTCCGGCTGGGCAATCGGCTGGGGCCTCACGGCCATCCTCTATGCGCTGCTGTTCTCCTGGCTGCCGGCAGAGCAGGCCTGGCGTGCGTTGTTCCTGCTGGGGCTGGTACCGGCAATCTTCGTGATCTTCGTTCGCCGCCTGGTCAAGGACCCTGAGGTCTATCGTAAGGCCAAGGCAGTGGAAAACGCCGAGGCACCTTCGCGCTTCTACGAAATCTTCGCCCCGGGCATGCTCTGGACCACCGTGCGGGCATCCCTGCTGACCACCGGCGCGCTCGGCGGTTACTACGCCATCACCTCGTGGCTGCCAACCTTCCTGAAGAACGAACGCGGCCTGAGTGTGCTGGGCACGGGTGGCTATCTGGCCATGGTGATCGTCGGCTCGTACATGGGCTATGTGGTCAGTGCTTATCTGTCCGACCTGCTGGGGCGCAAGAAGAACTTCATCCTGTTCGCCGTGGGCTCTTTCGTCATTGTGCTGTTGTACACGCAGATGCCGGTCAGCGATGGCGTGATGCTGTGGCTGGGCCTCCCGTTGGGCTTCTTCGCCTCGGGCATCTTCAGCGGCATGGGGGCGTTTCTGACCGAACTGTTCCCCACGCGCATTCGGGGTTCGGGGCAGGGCTTCTGTTACAACATCGGCAAGGTCATTGCCGCGCTGTTTCCGTTGATGATTGGCATGCTCGGCCAGAACGTTCCGCTGGGTTTGGGCATCGGCGTGTTTTCTGCGGTGTCCTACGGCATTGTGATCGTGGCGGCCTTGAGCTTGCCGGAAACACGCGGCAAACAGCTGCAGGCGCGGTAAGGTAGGCATATGCACAACGACAAGGGAGACTGCGTGGTGGAACGCCTGCTACTCAATTGCGACATGGGCGAGAGTTTTGGCAGCTGGCGCATGGGCCTGGATGCCGAGGTCATGCCTTACATCGATTGCGCCAACATCGCCTGCGGCTACCACGCCGGCGACCCCGGCATCATGCGCCGCACCGTGGCCCTGGCGCTGGAGCACGGGGTGACTATTGGCGCTCATCCGGCCTACCCGGACCTGGTCGGCTTCGGCCGCCGCTCCATGGCCTGCAGCCCGGAAGAAGTCCGTGACCTGCTGCATTATCAGATCGGTGCGCTGGATGGCATCTGCAAAGTGCTGGGTGGTCGCGTGGCCTATGTGAAGCCGCATGGCGCGCTGTACAACGACATGATGGCCGACCCGCTCAAGTTGCGTACCGTGCTGGAGGCCGTAGCGGCCTATGACAGCAACCTGCCATTGATGCTGATGGCCACCGCCGACAACCGTGCCGCCCAGGCACTGGGCGATGAAATCGGCGTGCCGCTGTGGTTCGAGGCGTTCGCAGACCGCGCATACACCGCCAGCGGCCATCTGCTGTCGCGGCGCCTGCCGGGTGCGGTGCATCACGACCCGGCGCGGGTGGTGGAGCAGGCGGTGCGTCTGGCCCGAGGCGAAACGCTATTGGCTGACGATGGCAGTGCCTTGCAGCTTGCCGCCAGCACCCTCTGCGTGCATGGCGACAACGACAGTTCGGTGGCGGCGGTGCGGCAGATTCGCCAAGCCCTCGATGGGCTGGAGGTGTGATGAAGCCGCGAATCGAAGTGGTCGCCATCGACAGCCTGATGGTACGCCTGTTCGACCGTATCGATGAGGCCAACATGCCATGGATGCTCGCCGCCAGCCGGTGCTTGAGCGCGGCGTTCGGCGAGCATTTGCTGGACCTGGTGCCGTCCTATACCACGCTGATGGTGCAGTCTGCCCTGCCGCCAGGCGAAGCCAGGGCGCGAATCGCTCAGGCGCTGGAGGGCTTGCAGCCTGACACCGGCAGTGGCGGCCGCCGACACGAGATCCCGGTGTGGTATGACGTCAGTGTCGGCCCCGAGCTGCCTGTGCTGGCGGCACGCAGCGGCTTGAGTGAAGCCGAGATTGTTCGCTTGCACGGTGAACGTGATTACCCGGTGTTTGCCCTGGGCTTCGCGCCTGGTTTCGGCTTCATGGGCCTGGTCGACGAGCGCCTGGCCAGCCCTCGTCTGAGTACCCCGCGCAAGCGCGTGGCGGCGGGCAGCGTGGGTATTGCCGAGCGCCAGACGGCGGCCTACCCGGCAGTATCGCCGGGTGGCTGGAACCTGATCGGGCGCACCCCGGTGCGGTTGTTCGACCGTGAACGTGAGGGTTACAGCCTCTTGCAACCCGGTGACCGTGTGCGCTTCGTGCCGGTTTCGCGCAGCGAATTCCTGGCCATGGGTGGTGATGTGGAGGCGCAGGGATGAAGCAGTTGATGATCGAGGCCAGTACGCCGTTGTGCCAGTTACAGGATGCCGGGCGCTTTGGCGTGCGCCACCTTGGCGTGACCCAGGGCGGGGCGCTGGACTGGGTGGCGATGCACTGGGCCAACTGGCTGCTGGGCAACCCGTTGGGGGCGCCGGTGGTCGAGGTGGCGCTGGGTGGTTTTTGCGTGGTGGCCGAACAGGATTGCGTGCTGGCCCTGGCCGGTGCCGACCTGGATGCGTGTGTCGATGATCAGCCCCTGGCGCCATGGCGCAGCTTTGCCCTGGCCAAGGGGCAGCGCTTGACCCTGAAGCAGCCCAAAGTCGGTGTGCGGGCGTATTTGGCGGCACCGGGTGGATTTCTGGGCGAGGATGTACTGGGCAGCTGTGCCACCGTGGTACGTGAAGCACTGGGTGGCATCGATGGCCAGGGTGCTGCGCTGGCTAAACACCAGGCATTGGCTTTTACCGGTGGCAATGCCCCCCTGCGCGAAGTGCCGCAAGCGTTGTGCCCGCAGTTCGCCCAAAAGCCGGTGCTGGACCTGGTGATGGGCGCGCAGATCGGTGAATTCAGCGGTACCAGCTTGTTCGAGGCATTCAACCGGGAGTGGACGCTGGACAGCCGGGCCGACCGCATGGGCATCCGGTTGTTAGGGCCGCAGCTGGTGTACCAAGGCGCGCCGATGATCTCCGAAGGGATCCCGCTGGGGGCGGTACAGGTGCCGCCGGACGGGCAGCCGATCGTATTGCTCAATGACCGGCAGACCATTGGTGGGTACCCGCGGCTGGGCGCGCTGACGCCGCTGGCGCTGGCGCAACTGGCGCAGTGCATGCCGGGGGCGGTGGTGCGGTTCAGGGCGGTGGTGCAGGACGAGGCCTGGCGAGAGCAGCAGGATTACCTGAACCGTTGGCGGTAGAGCGGGCGGCCTCTTCGCGGGTGAACCCGCTCCTACACACGTGCTGTGCATGCCTTGACGGCGATGTTACTTGGACAGGTAGCGCATCCCGTCCTCCAACCCTTGCAGGGTCAGCGGATACATCTTGTCCTCGATCAGGTCGCGCACCAGATGGGTCGAGGCGGTGTACTCCCAGGCCTGCTTGGGGTACGGGTTGATCCAGATGACCTTCCTGAACTTTTCCATGAAACGCTGGATCCACACATACCCGGCTTCTTCGTTCCAGTGCTCCACGCTGCCACCCGGCTGGGTGATCTCGTAGGGCGCCATGGCCGCGTCACCGACGAACACCACCTTGTAGTCATCGCCGTACTTGTGCAGCAGGTCGAAGGTGGAAAAACGTTCGGACGTGCGGCGCAGGTTGTTCTTCCACACCGACTCATAAACGCAATTGTGGAAATAGTAATACTCCAGGTGCTTGAACTCGGTCTTGCAGGCCGAGAACAGCTCTTCGCAGACTTTGACGTGGGCATCCATCGAACCGCCAATGTCGAACAGCAACAGCAGCTTCACGGTGTTGCGCCGCTCGGGGCGCATCTGGATGTTCAGCAACCCGGCATCACGCGCGGTGTGGTCGATGGTGCCGTCGATGTCCAGCTCTTCGGCGGCGCCTTCGCGGGCGAACTTGCGCAGCCGGCGCAGGGCCAGCTTGATGTTGCGGGTGCCAAGCTCGACCTGGTCGTCGAGGTTCTTGTACTCGCGTTGGTCCCAGACTTTTACCGCCTTGCCCTGGCGCTTGCCGGCCTCACCAACGCGGATGCCCTCGGGGTTGAAGCCGCCCGAGCCGAATGGGCTGGTGCCGCCGGTACCAATCCACTTGTTGCCGCCAGCGTGGCGTTCCTTCTGCTCTTCGAGGCGCTGCTTGAAGGCCTCGATAAGCTTGTCCAGGCCGCCGAGCGACTGGATCTGCGCGCGTTCTTCATCGGTCAGCGAGCGCTCGAATTCCTTGCGCAGCCAGTCTTCTGGGATCAGTGCCTCAATGTGCCGGTCAAGGTTTTCCAGGCCCTTGAAATAGGCTGCGAAGGCACGGTCGAACTTGTCGAAGTGGCGTTCATCCTTCACCAGGATGGCGCGGGCGAGGTAGTAGAACTCGTCCATGTCGGCGAACACCACGCGCTTTTGCAAGGCCTGGTGCAGGTCGAGCAGTTCACGCACCGAAACCGGCACCTTGGCCGCACGCATCTCATTGAACAGATTGAGCAGCATGGCCCTGCTCCTGTCAGCGGTTGCCGCGCCGGCTCATGAAGGCCAGGCGCTCGAGCAGTTGTACATCCTGCTCGTTTTTTACCAGCGCACCGGCCAGCGGCGGGATGGCCTTGGTCGGATCGCGTTCGCGCAGCACCGCTTCACCGATGTTGTCGGCCATCAGCAGCTTGAGCCAGTCGACCAGCTCGGAGGTGGACGGCTTTTTCTTCAGGCCCGGCACCTTGCGCACGTCGAAGAACACATCCAGCGCCTCGCTGACCAGCGACTGGCTGATGTTCGGGTAGTGCACGTCGACAATCTGCTGCAGGGTAGTGCGGTCGGGGAAGGCGATGTAGTGGAAGAAGCAGCGGCGCAGGAAGGCGTCCGGCAGCTCTTTTTCGTTGTTCGAGGTAATGATGATGATCGGACGCTGTTTGGCCTTGATGGTCTCGTCGATTTCGTAGACGTAGAACTCCATCTTGTCGAGTTCTTGCAGCAGGTCGTTGGGGAATTCGATATCGGCCTTGTCGATTTCGTCGATCAGCAGGATGACCCGCTCGTCGGCCTCGAAGGCCTCCCAGAGCTTGCCCTTTTTCAGGTAGTTGCGCACATCGTGCACCTTGTCCACGCCCAGCTGCGAGTCGCGCAGGCGGCTGACCGCGTCGTACTCATAGAGCCCCTGGTGGGCCTTGGTGGTGGATTTGATGTGCCAGGTGATCAGGCGCGCCCCGAACGAGGCCGCCAACTGCTCGGCGAGCATGGTTTTGCCGGTGCCCGGTTCGCCCTTGACCAACAGCGGGCGTTCGAGGGTAATGGCCGCGTTTACCGCCAGTTTCAGGTCGTCTGTGGCGACGTAGTCGCGGGTGCCTTCGAACTTCATGGGGGGTTGTCCTCTGTTTAGGGCTTTGCGGGCCTCTTCGCGGGTAAACCCGCGCCTAATTAGGTTGTAGGAGCGGGTTTACCCGCGAAGAGGCCCGAACAGGCAGCACATAATCTGGATTTGTTTCCGACTATAACGCGGGGCCAGGCGGCTGCAAACGCAGACCGGGTATTCAGTCCCTGAATGCCCCGTCACGCTGTCTCAGTCAGACTTCGGGGCTGGTCGCTCATAGCGCGCATTGAATGCCTGGACAAACCCGTTGCGCAGGATCTGCAAGAATGCCTCGAAGGCACTGACATCCTGCTTGCGCACACTGCCGCTGAGTTCCACCCGAGTGGCGAACTGGTTTTTCGGCTGGTTCTTCAGCACCGTCTCGGTCGCACCCACCAGTGCCTCCCACACCGAGCGGAAGAAACCCTTGTCCTTTTCCTCGACGTCCTGTTGCCAGTCGAACACGTCGACATCGCGCAGCAGCGGTTTTATGTAGCCGTTCAGCCGGCCGTTTTCTGCCTGGGCCTCGATGACCACGTCACCGTGCCCAGCATTGAAGTCGAATTTGCCGTAGGCGCTGGCAAAGTCATTCAGTTTGCGCAGCTCGATGCCGGTGGCGCGAAGCCTGAATTCGAAGTCGTCGAAATCACTGAAAGGGTCGAAGGTGGCACGGCTTTCTACCTTCGCATCCCCCGCGATGAGCGCCGTACCCTCGAAACTTGCATCGCGACGGCCTTGCTGGTCGCGCACGTTGGTCAGGTTGCGGATGCTGGCGTTCAACCGGGTGGCCTTGAGGTCGACCGGTGGCTTGGAATTGAAGTTGCGGAACGTCAGCACACCATTGTCGATACGCACTTCGTTGAGGGTGATGGGCAGGAGTTTTTCCAGCTGCTGGCGCCAGTCGGTCCCTTGGCCGGTCTGCGACGCCTGTTTGCTACCACCGTCGACAAAATTCAGCTCGGGATGCACGAAGGTCACCTCCGCCACCACTGCCTTGTCGTACCACAACGAATGCCAGCTCACCGAGAGGTCGATCAGTGGTGCGTCGAGAAACGGTACGGGCACCTTGCCGGTGGTCTTGACGATTTTCAGCCCGTTTATCTGATAGGCACCGCGCCACCAGGCCAGGTCCACGTCGGCTACCTGGCCGCGGTAGTCACCCATGTCGGCCAGCTTGTCGTTGAGGTAGTCGCGCACCAGGTAGGGCAGGGCCAGGTGCAGCGCCACCAGCAGCACGATCAGGCTGGCCATGCCGACCAGCGGCCAGCGATAGCGGGCTTTCATGAGGCTGTCTCCAAGGGCGGGATGTGCGGTTGACCGCAACGTGCCGGGCTGAGTTCGAACAGGCTTTACGGGCCACCCCCGCAGGCTTACCCTTGAGGCATTTCCCTGCTTTTTCATGCCAAGGACCCCTGCCATGAGCCGTATCTTTGCAGACAACGCCCACTCCATCGGTAACACGCCGCTGGTGCAGATCAACCGCATCGCCCCGCGCGGTGTGACCATTCTGGCCAAGATCGAAGGGCGCAACCCCGGGTACTCGGTCAAATGCCGCATTGGCGCGAACATGGTCTGGGACGCCGAGAGCAGCGGCAAGCTCAAACCGGGCATGACCATCGTCGAGCCCACCTCGGGCAACACCGGTATCGGCCTGGCTTTCGTCGCCGCCGCCCGCGGCTACAAGCTGATGCTGACCATGCCTGCCTCGATGAGCCTGGAGCGCCGCAAGGTGCTGAAGGCACTAGGCGCCGAGCTGGTATTGACCGATCCGGCCAAGGGCATGAAGGGCGCCATCGAGAAGGCCAACGAAATCGTTGCCTCCGACCCGGAGCAGTACTTCCTGCCGGGCCAGTTCGAAAACCCGGCCAACCCGGCCATTCACGAGAAAACCACCGGCCCTGAGATCTGGAACGACACGGACGGCACCATCGACGTGCTGGTGGCGGGCGTCGGCACTGGCGGTACCATTACTGGCGTGTCGCGTTACATCAAACATACCCAGGGCAAGGCCATCCTGTCGGTGGCAGTGGAGCCTGTGGCATCGCCGCTGATCAGCCAGACCCTGGCCGGCGAAGAACTCAAGCCCAGCCCGCACAAAATCCAGGGCATCGGCGCTGGCTTCGTGCCGAAAAACCTCGACCTGTCGATCGTCGACCAAGTGGTGACGGTGACCGACGAAGAGTCCAAGGCCATGGCGATTCGCCTGATGCAGGAAGAGGGCATCCTTTGTGGTATTTCCTGCGGTGCGGCAATGGCGGCAGCTGTGCGCCTGGCCGAAAAACCGGAAATGCAGGGTAAGACCATCGTCGTAATCCTGCCCGATTCGGGCGAGCGATATTTGTCGAGCATGCTGTTCAGCGACATGTTCAGCGAGCAGGAAAACCAGCAGTAATCGGCCTTGCCGCTGATCCGGCGCAACAATCGGCGGCCTGGTTTATTGCAAAATCTTCATGAATGCGATCCCGCCCGGGTTGTTTTTACCGCGGCGGGATCGGTTTATGATGGCAGGATGATTTTCTGGAGAGCAGGCAGCGCAGCCCTGACTCTTCCTCAAGGAGTGAAAGCATGACCTTTTCCTTTGCAGCCAAGGCGGGTGTCTTGCTGGTGTTTTTCGGCAGCGTGCTGTTCGTGCACTTGCGTGGCAAGGCCCGCTTGCCGGTGTTGCGCCAGTTCGTCAACCATTCGGCGCTGTTCGCCCCCTACAACGCGTTGATGTACCTGTTTTCCGGCGTGCCGTCCAAGCCCTACCTGGATCGCCAGCGCTTCCCCGAGCTGGACGTATTGAAGGACAACTGGCAGGAAATCCGCGAAGAGGCCATGCGCCTGTTCGACGAAGGCTATATCCGTGCCGCTGAGAAAGATAACGACGCCGGCTTCGGTTCGTTCTTCAAGAAGGGCTGGAAGCGCTTTTACCTGAAGTGGTACGACAAACCTCTGCCTTCGGCGCAAACCCTGTGCCCGCGCACTGTCGAGCTGGTCAGCCGCATCCCCAATGTCAAGGGCGCAATGTTTGCCCTGCTGCCCGGCGGCAGCCACCTGAACCCGCACCGCGACCCGTTCGCAGGCTCGCTGCGTTATCACCTGGGGCTGTCCACGCCCAACTCCGACGCATGCCGCATCTACGTGGACGGTGAGCAGTACGCCTGGCGTGATGGCGAAGACGTGATGTTCGACGAAACCTACGTGCACTGGGTCAAGAACGAAACCGACGTTACCCGCGTGATCCTGTTCTGCGACATCGAGCGCCCGCTGAGTAGCCCGCTGATGACGCGCATCAACCGTAAGGTCAGTGCCTTCCTCGGCCGCGCCACCGCGCCGCAGAACACCGACGACGAGCGCGTGGGCGGGATCAACCAGGCGTACGCCTGGAGCAAGCGCTTCAGCAACAGGATCAGCAACCACGTGAAGCAGTTCAAGCGCGCCAACCCCAAGGCTTACCGCGTGCTGCGGCCGGTACTGGCGGTGGTGGTGGCGTATCTGTTGTATCGCTGGTTGTTCTGATTTTTTCTGGTCTAACCGGCATCTTTGCGGGGCCAGCCCGCTGCCACCTGTGCGCCTCATCCTTCAAGGACGAGGGCGCGCGCGTGGAAGCGGGGTTGTGCTGCGAAGAATCACTCGCTATATTCCAGAACATTCACTTCTGCAAAGAACCCTGTCATGCCCGCCATCCCTTCCACCACACGCTTTGCCATCGCGCCAGTCGCGGGCATGGTCGTGCGTGGTAGCCAGCAGCCGGTCATGATCTGTCACTCCCCACCACCTGTCAGTGGCGTCGTAGGCGGCGTAGCTCCGCCTCATTGCGTGGTCGTGCTGGGCTGATCGGCTTCTTGCCGTACCCCTTCACACGCGCAACCTACTGAACACGGTCGGCCACTGCTCACGTTGAAGCGCACGCCGTCCGTTTGGCTTATCTGCCTACTATCAGGTGGCAATTCATGTCTGTCTTTACCAAAACGTCCGTGGCCTCTGCGGCCACTACCTGCCTGTTCGTCCTGCTGTGGAGCAGCGGGGCGATCGTCTCCAAGCTCGGCCTGGCGCATGCCAGCCCGTTCGCCTTCCTGCTGTTGCGCTCGGCGCTGGCCCTGGCTGGCCTGTTGCTGATCGGCCCGTTGCTAGGGCTGCGCTGGCCGCGTACTCGCGGGAGCATTCTGCGCGCCCTTGGTACAGGGTGTGTGCTGCTCGGTGCCTATCAGATCTTTTATCTGTTGGCGCTTGATACCCATGTCACCCCCGGTGTCATGGCCACGGTGATGGGGGTACAACCGATCCTCACCGTGGTGCTGATGGAACGCCAGCGCTCCTGGAGCCGTTTGTTCGGCCTGGGTTTGGGGTTGGGCGGCTTGATCATGGTGGTCTACCAGGGCATCAACCTGGGCGGGGTATCGCTGGCGGGCATGCTGTTCGCCCTGCTGGCGCTGGTCAGCATGACCTTTGGCTCGATCCTGCAGAAGCGCATTACCGACAACCCCATGGGCACACTGCCGCTGCAGTACCTGGCCGGCTTTGCCATGTGCGCGCTGTTCGCACCTCTGCAACCGCTTCATGTCGAGTGGACCGGCAGCTTCGTCGGTGCGCTGCTGTGGATGGGCCTGGTGGTCTCGCTGCTGGCAACCTTGCTGCTGTACCGGCTGATCGCCAAGGGCAACCTGGTCAATGTCACCAGCCTGTTCTACCTGGTGCCGGCAGTGACTGCGGTGATGGACTTGCTGATCTTCGGTAACCGCCTGGCACCGCTCAGCCTGCTGGGCATGGGGCTGATCGTGGTAGGGCTGCTGTTCGTGTTTCGCAAGCCCGCCGCGGGCCTGGCGGAAGCGTAGGCCCTAGCGGAACTCTTCGGGGATGGCGTGGCGCAACACGCCTTCCTCGAAGTCCAGCAGGCCGGCTTCGCGCTGGGTGAGCAGGTAGTAGAGCAGGGTATCGAGCGAGCGTTGCGGCGGGACCTCGACCGCCAACATCTTCACTGCTTGTTCGGTTTCACAGGCGCAGCCGAAATCCAGCAATGCTGCGCGTACCTGGTCGAGGGTTTCCGGTGGTTTGACGACCACCCGGAACACCGAGCTGCCGCTGCTGTGGCGCAGTTCTGCGAACCAGGTTTCGCCTGCTTCCTCGCGAGTGTCGATCACGTCGCCCGGGGCGATGCCATAGACATGGAAGGGTATGTTGTCGATGGCATAGCCGCCTTCCACAGCCTTGGCCCACAGGCCCTCGACCGAGGCCGGTGGGTAGCCGTTCTCGTCCTGTTCCAGGCGGAACAGGACCTTTTTGTACGCGCTGTTCATGCCGTACTCCGCTTCAGCTGCGCGCCGGGCGCAGCACCAGCCACAAGGCCAGGCCAATCAGCAGGCCGCCGTATAGGTGCGCCATCGACAACGGCTCATCCAGCAGCCATGCCCCCCACAATACGCCGAATACCGGGATCAGGAAGGTCACGGTACTGGCTTTGACCGGTCCGATCTCGGCCAGTAGGCGGAAGTACAGGATGTAGGCAAAGGCGGTGCACAGCAAACCCAGCCCCAGCAACGACAACCACACCTCCCAGCCCCCCCAGCTGGCGGGTGGTTGGGTGAGTGCGCTCCAGCCGAACAGCGGGGTCAGCATGAGCGTTGCGCCGAGCATGCTGCCCAGCGCGGAAAGACGGCTGTCCAGGCCACTGATCCAGCGGCGGGCGAGGAACCCGGCAAAGCCGTAGCAGGTGGTGGCCGCCAGGCAGGCGAGGGCGCCTTGCAGCAGGGCCATGTCCAGTGCCACCGGGCCGGCGCCGCTAAGGATGCCGACGCCGAACAGGCCAAGGAAGATGCCGCAGAGTTTGGCCAGGGTCATTGGCTCGCGGAAGAACAGTACGCCGACCAGCACGCCCATCAACGGGGTGGTGGCGTTGAAGATTGCCGAATAGCCGGCCGGCAGCACCTGGGCCGCCACCGAGTAGAAGGTGGCGGGGATGCCGGAGTTGATCATGCCCAGCACCAGGCACGCGCCGAGCTTGCCCTGGAAGTCCCAGCGCACACGGGCGGCGGCCAGTATCACGATCAGGCCCAGGCAGGCGATGGAGACCCGGAAGAACGCGGTCGGCACCGTACCCAGTTCGGGGGCGATGATGCGCATGAACAGGAAACTCGCTCCCCAGACGGCGGCAAGGGTCAGCAGGCGGGCTAGGGCGATGGGGCTCACAACGGTCTCCGGAGGTAAGGCAGGGGCGCGAGTGTACGCCAGGGGGCGGGGGGATTCTTGTGCTTTCTTGCTGTGTAATTCCTCTTGGGGCTGCGGGGCTCTGGGCAAGGCAGCTGCAACTACAGCTCTGGCCTTCAATGGCAGTAACCCATGAAGCCAAGGGCGGCTAAGCTCTGTACTCAATCCCAGCTCCGAGGCACCACGCATGTCCCAGCCCTGGCCCGCTGTCGAAATCGCCCGGATGATCCTCGCCGGCTTCGACGACTACCGCGATCATTTCCAGCGCATCACCCTTGGTGCTCGCCAGCGCTTCGAGCAGGCGCGTTGGCAGGATATTCAGCAGGCCGCCGCTGCCCGCATCAATCTCTATGAAGAGAAAGTCGCCGAAGTCAACGGTTGGCTGCGCCAGGCCTTTGCCGCAGAGGTGCTGCTGGACGTGGAACAGTGGCCTCTGGTGAAAAACGCCTATATCCACCTGATTGACCCCCGCCTGGACGACGAGTTGGCAGAGACCTGGTACAACTCGCTGTTTTGCAGCCTGTTCAGCCATGACCTGATCAGCGACGGCTGCATGTTCATCCACACTACCCGGCCTTCCATGCGCGGCCGCGAGCGCGCCGCGCAAACCCGCACCTATCGGCTTGACGGCAGTCTCAGGAACTTGCTGCGTGCGGTGTTCGCCGATTACCCGTTCGACATGCCTTATGGCGACCTGGAAGGCGACCTGGCGCGGCTGGAAGAACAACTGCGCGAATGCCTGCCCGACTGGGTGTGCAAGGACCCGGCGCTGGCCGTGGAGCTTTTTGTACCCGTGCTTTACCGCAACAAGGGGGCCTATCTGGTCGGCCGCCTGTACAACAGCGATGAGCAGTGGCCGTTGGTGATTCCCTTGCTGCACCGCGAGGGCCACGGCATCGAGGCCGATGCGCTGATTACCGACGAGGCCGAGGTGTCGATCATCTTTTCGTTCACCCGCTCTTACTTCATGGCCGATGTCCCGGTGCCCGCCGAGTTCGTCAATTTCCTCAAGCGCATCCTGCCGGGCAAGCACATTGCCGAGCTGTATACCTCGATCGGGTTCTACAAGCAGGGCAAGTCGGAGTTCTACCGCGCACTGATCAACCACCTGGCCAGCAGTGATGACCGCTTTGTCATGGCGCCAGGGGTACGGGGCATGGTCATGAGCGTGTTCACCTTGCCCGGCTTCAATACGGTGTTCAAGATCATCAAGGACCGCTTCTCGCCATCGAAAACCGTGGACCGCGCCACGGTGATCGACAAGTACCGGCTGGTGAAGAGCGTCGACCGGGTGGGGCGTATGGCCGACACCCAGGAGTTTGCCGATTTTCGCTTTCCGCGCAGCAAGTTCGAGCCGGATTGCCTGGCCGAGTTGCTGGAGGTGGCACCGTCGACGGTGGCGCTGGAGGGCGACACGGTGCTGATTCGCCACTGTTGGACCGAGCGGCGCATGACGCCGTTGAACCTGTACCTGGAGCAGGCCACCGAGGGCCAGGTGCTGGAGGCGCTGGAGGACTACGGCCTGGCCATCAAGCAGTTGGCGGCGGCGAACATCTTCCCCGGCGACATGTTGCTGAAGAACTTTGGTGTGACCCGTCATGGCCGGGTAGTGTTTTACGACTATGACGAAATCAGCTTTCTGACCGAGGTGAATTTCCGCCACATCCCGCCACCGCGTTACCCGGAGGACGAAATGTCGGGCGAGCCGTGGTACTCGATCGGGCCGCATGATGTGTTTCCCGAAGAGTTTCCGCCGTTTCTGTTTGCCGATATGGGCCAGCGGCGGTTGTTCAGCCGCTTGCATGGGGAACTGTATGACGCGGATTACTGGAAGGGGCTGCAGGCGGCGATAAGTGAAGGGAAAGTGATCGATGTGTTTCCGTATCGGCGCAAGGCCCGGTGAGTCAGCGCGAACAGGCCTGTCACTCCTTCAAACACTTCATCTCGCTCAAATGGGTCCGCACCTTGCCCAGCCGTTCCTGCAGGAATCTCCGCTGCTGCGGGGTGCTTTGTCGCACCAGGTCCACCAGCAGGCTGCGTGCCTGCTGCTCGGCATTCTGATATGCCGCCCGGTATTCGGGTGTCCACAAACTCTCCTTGCGTTGCAACAAGGTCGCCAGGCGCGGTTGGAAGCTGGAGTCGTTGCGCTGGTTCATTGCCAACAGTAATTGCTGCTGCCAGTGGGCACGGTTGGCGATCCATTCACGGTTCTGGTCACCCAGCGCTTGAGACCAGGTCTGGATGCGTTGCTTCTGTACCGCCGTCAACTCGCCAAACCATGGCGTCAGGCGTTTTTCCATGCGTTCGCTACGGCGGGCCATCTGCTTCGGCAATGGCGTATCCACATACTGCTTCTGCCGTTCACTGATGTCATCGCGGAAGGCTTCACGCATCTGCGCTACCTGGTTGTCGCTCATGCCGCGCAGCAGTTCGGTGGCCGAAGGGGTGATTTCCTCGGCCACTCGACCAATTGCCTCACGGACCTCGCGGGTGCTCTGCTGCAGGGCCTGGTCGGTGACCTGGTCGTCGGCGACCATCTCACGTAGCCGGTCGAGCCAGTCGAGGTAGCCGGGCAGTTGAGTCTTGCAATGCCAGGCCAGGTGCTCGCGCAACCGATCGTCCAGCAGCGCCCTTTGCTCGCGGTTCATGTCCAGGTAGTCGCTCAGCGACCACGGCACCAGGCGGTCGAGGTTGCGATAGGCCAGGTCGATGCGGCTGCAGGCGGCCAAGGCCAGGGCGAAGCCGATGGCGATAAGCAGGGCTTTGGGCAGGCGTAGCGGCATGTGCTGTTCCTTCCTCAGGCTGGTCAGAAGGTAGATGCAAGAGCGGCCTGGCGGTTCCACTGCATGAGTGGTCGGGCCATGTGGTGGCTTCAGGTGTAGAATAGCCGCCTTGTCTTGAGGATCATCGGAAATGGCTCTGCTTGGGCGTTACAACAGTTTGCAAATCGTGAAACACGTGGACTTCGGTCTGTACCTGGACGGCGGCGCCGATGGCGAAATACTGCTGCCCGGGCGCTATATCCCGAAAAACGCCGAGACCGAAGTCGATGACTGGTTGAACGTGTTCATCTACCTGGACAGCGAAGACCAGCTGATCGCCACCACCGAGAAGCCCAAGGTGCAGGTTGGCGAGTTCGCCAGCCTGAAGGTCAAGGACATCAACGGTGCCGGTATCTTCCTGGACTGGGGCCTGTCCAAGGACCTGCTGATGCCGTACTCGGAAGAGGCACGGCCTCTGAAGATCGGTGATTACTGCGTGGTGCACGTGTACCTCGACAAGCGCACCCGCCGGATCACTGCCACGTCGCGCCTGGACCGCTACCTCGATGTCACCCCGGCCGACTACAAGGTTGGCCAGCCGGTCGAGCTGTTGGTGGCCGGCGAGACGCCGATGGGCTTCAAGGCCATCATCAACAACCGCCACTGGGGCCTGATCCACAAGAACGAGGTGTTCAAGTTCTTGCGCTCGGGCATGCACGAGAAGGGCTTCATCAAGGAAGTGCGCCAGGACGGCAAGATTTCACTGAGCCTGCAGCCGGTAGGCGCCGCCCTGGCGGACACCCTGCAAGAGCAGATCATGGCGCGCCTGGAAGCCGAAGGCGGGGTGTTGGGGGTGTGCGACAAGAGTGACCCTGCGTTGATCAGCAAGCTGTTCAACGTCAGCAAGGGCAACTTCAAGAAGGCCATTGGCGGGTTGTTCAAGCAGGGCCTGATCGTCATCCATGACGATCGCATCGAGAAAGCCTGACGGCCTTACGCCTGTACGAAGTTGCGGAAGTCCAGCTGCTCGCCACCCGGACGGGTGTCGCGCAGCAGCGAGTCACGGTCGGCGCTGAGGGCCAGGCTGATGGTGGAGCGGCGCTTGCCAGGCTTGCGCACTTCCATTTGCTCAAGGTGAGCCTTGAGGAAATTGGTGGGCACCTTCAGGTGCTGCAGCTCATCGCTTTCCGGCGTGTGCAGCAGCAGGTTGACCCAGTCGGCCTGGCCCTTGCCCAGCAGTGCCACTGGCACTTCGAACCACCACAGGTTGCGTTTGCTGTCCAGAGTGGCGAACAGAGTATTGCTGCTGGTCAGCACCGGCCGTGCCAGTGCTTCGTTGCGCCGGGCGATGGCGGCGGGTTTGTCGAGTTTCATGCAGGTTCCTGCGCGTTGACGCTATGAAGGCCTGCATTGTGAGGGGTGGCACGGGGCGGAGCAAGGTTTGTGACTTGCGGTGCCAGTGCCGGCCTCTTCGCGGGCTTGGACGGTATTCGCCTGCAGTTTTACCGTTCGGCTTCTGGCCGGGAAATCCGTTGAAACTCCTGGCCCAGGCGTTGGGTCAACCTTCTGTCGACACGGTTCACGTGTCTCCATTTGCAGGAGTTTTGCCATGAGCGGTACTAAAGACAAAGCGAAAGGCTTGGCCAACGAAGCGATCGGCAACGTGAAACAGGGTGTTGGCAAGGTGACCGACAACGACAAGCTGCGGGCCGAAGGCAAGGCGCAGGAGCTCAAAGGCGAGGCGCAGCAGGTCAAGGGCAATGTGAAGGATGCGGTGAAGAAACCTTGACTTGAGGCGGTGCGGGTCTCTTCTCGGGCGAACCCGCGAAGAGACCCGCACTATTGGCAAGCAAATTCTTCAACCACGGCCGGGAGCAGCACAGCACGGACAGGGTCTATTAGACTTGCCTGTGTAACGATCAAGCGGCGAAAGGAGACGCTATGATTTTCCCCGACCTGCGCGGCTTGCCCCTGCACCGCGTGCTGGTTCGCACCGTCAAGGAATTCCTCGACGACGAGATGTCCACCTATGCCTCAGCGCTGGCCTACCAGGCGCTGTTCTCGCTATTTCCCTTCCTGTTGTTCCTGATTGCCCTGATCGGTTTCCTGCACTTGCCGGACTTTTTCTCCTGGCTGCGTCTGCAATCGGAACTGGTATTGCCGCCCCAGGCGCTGGAGCAGGTGAATCCGGTGATCGACCAGTTGCAACAATCCAAGGGTGGGCTGCTGTCGGTGGGTATCGTGATCGCCCTGTGGACCGCCTCCGCCGGCGTGCGCCTGATGATGAGCGCCATGAACGCCGCTTACGATGTGCCCGAAGGTCGCCCGGTGTGGAAGCGTATCCCGCTTTCCATTTTCTACACCGTGGGCCTGGCTGGCATGCTGCTGGCGGCCGCAGCGCTGATGGTGCTCGGCCCGCAGGTGATGGAATGGATAGCTGCCCAGATCGGCATGCAGGAGTTCATCGTCACACTGTGGACCATCCTGCGCTGGCCGGTGATCATCATTCTGCTGATGGTGGCAGTGGCCCTGATCTATTACGTGATGCCTGATGTGGAACAGCAGTTTCGCTTCATCACCCCGGGCTCGGTGCTGGCGGTTGTAGTGTGGATCGTGGCCTCACTGGGCTTTGCCTACTACGTGAAGACCTTTGCCGACTACAACGCCATGTACGGCAGCATTGGTGCAATCATCGTGCTGTTGCTGTATTTCTATATTTCGGCTGCCGTGCTGCTGCTCGGCGCCGAAATGAATGCGGTGATCGAGCACATGTCAGCCGAAGGCAAGAACCCGGGCGAGAAAGACTTCGACGGGGAAAAACCCAAGGAAACCTTGACTGTACTGGGTCACGAGCACCCGAACCCGAGCAAGCCTCATAGCGTCGAGCCGAACCCCTGATGATCCGTGACATTCTCAAGATGGGCGACGAACGCCTGCTGCGCATCGCTCCGCCAGTGCCCGAGCACATGCTTGGCAGTGCCGAACTGCAGCAATTGATCGACGACATGTTCGAAACCATGCGTCACGTCGGCGGTGTGGGCCTGGCCGCCCCGCAGGTCGGCATCGACCTGCAGTTGGTGATCTTCGGCTTCGAGCGCAGCGAGCGATACCCCGATGCCGAGGCGGTGCCGCAGACCATTCTGCTGAATCCGGTCATCACCCCGACCTCCAGCGAGGTCGAGGACGGCTGGGAGGGGTGTCTGTCGGTGCCTGGTTTGCGCGGCGTGGTGCCGCGCTTCAAGCATATCTGCTACCAAGGGATCGACCCCCAGGGCAGCCCGATCAACCGCTTTGCCGATGGCTTCCATGCGCGGGTGGTGCAACACGAGTGCGACCACTTGATCGGCCGGCTATACCCCTCGCGCATCCAGGACTTTGCCAGGTTCGGCTACACCGAGGTGCTGTTCCCTGGGCTTGAGGCCAGCGACGACTGACCTCGCTGCAGGGCTACCAGGCGTTTGTTGCGCTGATAGCGTTGCAGGCGGCTGGCCAGGGGTTCTGGCAGCTGTTGGGCCAGGTCGAAACCCAGGCGCTGGTAGAAGGGCGTCAGGTCGGGATGACAGAACAGCCAGACGGGCCCGTCAACCTGCGCCAGCGCTGCCTCGACCAACCGTGCAGCCACCCCTTGGTTGCGCCGCTGCGGGGCGACGAACAGGCCCGTCAGCCAGAATCCCTCACCCACCGCACTCAGGCTCAGCCCGGCGATGATGCCAGGGGCCCGTGCTACCCAAAGTTCGGCGTCGCTTGCAGCGCGCATGCGTGAGCTGTGCTGGCGGTAGAAGTGGTCCAGCAAACGGCGTTCTGTGTCCGAAAGCGTCGTACAGGACAATTTTTCAGAAATGGCGAGTCCTACCCTGAAACGTGGCCAGAGGCTCTGGCCTAATGATTTGCGGCCACTTTGTCGCAGATTGTTGCAAAACCGGCAAGGGTGAATATCCGACTCCGGGGTTCAACTATTACTGGCCGGGAGTAGAATTTTGTTCATCCCCCCTGGCAGTACGAAGCGGGATCGGTACTTCGTGCCATCTAGACCCTAGATGACAACTTCTCCGCGCCGGATACGGCAATAGAAGTCAATCGATCAGCTTGAACGCTCAAAAGGCAAAACCACATGAAACCATTACTGATTCTTGCATTGGTCGGTATGTCCTCGTTCGCCCTCGCCGATGAGGCCAAACCCGTCTCCAGCGAGCCTGTGGCTCAGCAGTATGACTACTCGATGAACCTGGACATCAAGCGGGTGATCAACCTGTCGACCATCCCCAATGTCTGCGAAGTGGTACCTGCGACCATGACCTATGAAGACCATCAGGGCCAGGTGCACACCATTCAGTACCGGGCCATGGGTGAAGGTTGCCAGCAGGGTTGACTGGCGGTGCCCGCCACAGGGTCTGAAAACGCTGTGGCGGGCACTTGCTAGCCCTGATGCGATCTCACAGGTGCTCCGCCAATACAGAATAATTTCCCCCGCCTGTCGAATCCTCCGCTTACCGTTCGACCATAGCTGAAGGCACGCTTCACACCGTGCCCCACCCCTATGATCTTTCGGAGGTACCCCGATGAGCACCGCAGCCGAATCCGAAATCCGTCAATTGATCGAGCGCTGGATGCAAGCCGTGCGCGATCGCGACATCCCGGGCATCATCGCCCCCTACGCCGACGATATCGTCGCCTTCGATGCCATCCAGGCTCTGCAATTCAAAGGCAAGTCAGCCTACACGGCGCACTGGGAAATGTGCATGGGCATGTGTCCCGGCCCCATGGTGTTCGAACTTGCCCAACTCACCGTGCACGCCGCTGGCGATCTGGCCCTGGCCCATTGGCTGAACCGCTGCGGCCCGGGCGACGACGAAAGCCAGTGCGGCTTCATGCGCGCCACGGTGGGCTATCGTCGTCAAGGCGGCCAGTGGCAGGTAATTCACGAACACTGGTCGGCGCCTTTCGATATGGAAACGCAAAAAGCCCTGTTCGATCTCAAGCCCTGAGCCGTTATCGCCAAACGCACTTTGCCAATACCCTGGAGGCGACCATGAAATACCTGTGCCTGGTCTATTGTGACGAGGGGCTGTTGCACAGCCTGCCCGACAGCCCGGCAGACGCCGAATGCATGGCCTACGCCGAAGCCATTCAGGGTTCCGGGCGCATGCTGGCGGCCGAGGCGCTGAAGCCGGTGCAGACGGCCACCACGGTACGCATGCGCAACGGACACATGAGCCTGACCGACGGCCCGTTCGCCGAAACCAAGGAGCAACTGGCCGGCTTTTACCTGGTGGAGGCCCGCGACCTAAACGAAGCGCTGAATATCGCCAAAGGCATCCCTGCCGCGCGGGTCGGCAGTGTCGAGGTGCGACCGGTGCGTGAGCTGCAACCCTGACAGCCAAGGAGAACAATCAGCATGAGCCTTGCCCCCATTGCCCAGGCGCAACACGAGTTATCCATCAGCCGCCTGATCGACGCCCCACCGGCCAAGGTATTTCGCGCCTGGACCGAACCTCAGTGGCTGATGCAGTGGTGGGGGCCGCACGGCATGACCACCCCGGAGTGTGAAATGCAGCTGTGGGCCGGTGGCCTGTTTCGCACCTTGATGCGGGCGCCGGATGGCAGCGAGTACCCCAACCAGGGCGTTTTTCTGGAAATTGCCGCGCCACGCCGGCTGGTGTTCACTGATGCCTTCGGCCCCGGTTGGGTACCGTCGGACAAGGCCTTCATGACCGCCGTGATCAGCTTTGACGAGGAACAGGGCAAAACCCGCTACACCGCCCGGGCCTGGCACTGGAATGCCACCGACTGCCGGGCCCATGAAGAAATGGGCTTCCACCAAGGCTGGGGAGAAAGCCTGGACCGCCTGGTGGAGGTGGTGACCCAGCGGATGCCCGACTGATGGCCGCACTGGCCAAGGTGCGCGCCGAAGTCGAGGCTGTGTATCGGCAGGAGTCGCGGCGCATACTGGCGACACTGATCCGCTTGCTGGGTGATTTCGACCTGGCCGAGGAGGCCATGCATGATGCCTTCTTCATTGCCGTCGAACGCTGGCAACGCGACGGTATTCCCGCCAACCCGCGAGCGTGGCTGGTTTCTGTCGGGCGCTTCAAGGCCATCGACGCGCTGCGCCGGCGCGTCCGCTTCGACCGCTCCCAGGCGGACTTGAGCATGCTGCTGGATGACCAGGCGCAGGATCCCAGTGAAGAAGAGCTGCTGGTGGATGACCGCCTGCGGCTGATCTTCACCTGTTGCCATCCGGCCCTGTCGGCCGACGCTCAGGTGCCATTGACGCTTCGCGAAGTCTGCGACCTGACGACCGAGCAGATCGCCCGCGCCTTTCTGCAAAGCCCGGCCACCATCGCCCAGCGTATTGTGCGCGCCAAGGCCAAGATCCGTGACGCGGGCATACCGTACCAGGTACCGGAGCTGAGTGAACTGCCCGAGCGCCTGGAAAGTGTGTTGCGGGTGATCTACCTGGTGTTCAACGAGGGCTATTCGGCGTCATCGGGCGAGACACTGCTGCAGCAGGCGCTGAGCGATGAAGCCATTCGCCTGGCGCGGTTGCTGGTGCAGTTGCTGCCCGACCCGGAGGCGGTCGGCCTGCTGGCGTTGATGTTGTTGCAGGCGTCCCGGCAGCGGGCGCGCATCGATGGCAAAGGCGATTTGGTGGTTCTGGAGCAGCAGGACCGTAGCTTGTGGGACCGGCAGTTCATTGCCGAGGGCTGTGCTCTGGTGCGCCAGGCCCTGCAGAGCCGTGCATTCGGGGCCTATACCATCCAGGCGGCGATTGCTGCCGTGCATGCCGAAGCGGTGACGGCTGAAGAGACGGACTGGGGAGAGATCGTCGGGCTGTATGACGTGTTGCAGCGGTATTGGCCATCAGCGGTGGTGGCGCTTAACCGGGCGGTGGCGCTGGCGAAGCGGGATGGGCCGGAGGCTGGCTTGCGGGAAGTCGAAGGGATTCTGGCACGGGGGGAGTTGCTGGACTATCACGTGGCACATGCGGCACGCGCCGAGTTGCATTGCCAGCTGGGACAGGTGGAAGAGGCGCGGGCGGCCTGGCGGCAGGCGCTGGCCTTGACCCGGCAGGCGCCTGAGCGGCGGTATATCGAGCGGCGTTTGCAGGCTATCGAATGATGTGAGGTGTGCCGGCCTCTTGGCGGGCAAGCCCGCTCCCACAGGATGCCTGCCAAATCAACGCGTTAGCGGGTTACCCAGGAGAGCAGCCTTGAAGAAGATGCTGGCTGCATCACACCTCAGCTCGCCACGAAATTCGGCGGCGACACCAGCTCGACGGTCTGCTGCTTGCGCGGCGCCAGGATCTCGGCTTCACCCGCGACCACCAGCTCGTCGTTCTGGTTGTACACATTGGTGGCGATGCGCACCTTGAACTTGGGCAGCTTCTCGAGGATTTCCAGGCGCACGGTCAGGGTGTCGCCGATTTTCACCGGTTTCTGGAAGCTCATCTGCTGGCCCAGGTAGATGGTGCCAGGGCCAGGGAGGGTGCAGGCCACTGCAGCACTGATCAGCGCGCCGCTGAACATGCCATGGGCAATACGTTCGCGGAACATGCTCTTGGCGGCGAACTCGGCATCCAGATGAACCGGGTTGTGGTCACCGGACATCGCAGCGAACAGTTGGATGTCGCGTTCTTCAACGGACTTCTTGTACTCGGCCTTCTGGCCGACTTCGAGGGCTTCGTAAGGCGTGTTGGTGACCTGGGACATCGATGCTTCCTTAAGCGTTGGGCGAGGGCGGCTATCATTCACTGCGCGCAGGGCGGCCAAGGGCCAGCGCCTGTTCCAGCCAGCCGAGAATATCGGCGATGACCTCGCCACGGTTGGTTTCGTTGAGTACTTCATGCCGCGCCTCAGGATAGATGCGCAGCTGTACATGTCGGTTGCCGGTCGCGCGCAGGGCGTCGGCCAGATGGGTGAGACGCTTGCCGGCACTGACCGGATCACATTCACCGCCGATCACCAGCATCGGCAGGTTGGGATCGATCTGCGCGAGGTTACCCGGCTGACTGATCTGCGCCAAGCCTTGCAGCAGATCGAGCCACAACTGGTTGGTGCAGCGAAAGCCGCACAACGGGTCATTCACGTACTGATCGACCTCGCCCGGGTCGCGGCTGAGCCAGTCGAAGGCCGTGCGGTTGGGCTTGAAGGCGTTGTTGAACGAACCGAAGGACAACCATTCGATCAGTGCACTCTTGCCCAGTGGCCCCTGGCGCCAGGACTCCAGCCGGGCAATCAGCCGCGCAAAGCGGTACAGCACGGCCGGTTGATAGTTGGAGCCGCTGAGGATCGCCCCGTGCAGGCTGCCACTGTGATGCAGCAGGTAAGCCTGGGCGATGTAGCTGCCCATGCTGTGGCCGAACAGGAACAGCGGCGTGCACGGGAACTGCTGGCCGATGTGCTGGGCCACACACCCCAGGTCATTGACCACGGCATTCCAGCCATGATGACGGGCAAACAGGCCGAGACTGCCCAGTTCGGCAGTGCGCCCGTGGCCACGCTGATCGGCAGCGAACAGGGCAAAGCCGGCCTCGCTCAGGGCCTGGCCCAGACGGTGGTAGCGCCCGGCATGCTCGGCCATGCCATGGGCCAGCAGCACCACGGCCTTTACCGGTGTGGCCGGCAGCCATTGGTGTACGTACAGGCTGCAGTGCTCACTGGCGGGCAGCCAGAAGGCATCGTGAGGCATGGCGGGTCCTTGTGCGCGCGGTTACCCGAACAGTGTATGCACAACCGGCCGGATTGCAGGAGGGGCACAAATAAGATTCACAATGTTAATGGCGGCACTTGGCGTATATGCCACCTTGGGTTTACCTGCTAACGTCGAATCAACGCCTTTTCGCCAGCAGGCGGTCAGGTAAAGGACTAAAGGACGCAGTGCAGGTCCAGGCAGAGGAACAATAATAAATGCAAGCCGACTTCTGGAATGACAAGCGCCCGGCAGGCGTGCCTTCTACCATCGACATCAATGCCTACGCCTCGGTCGTCGAGGTGTTCGAGCGCTCCTGCAAGCGCTTTGCCGACCGCCCGGCGTTCAGCAACCTGGGCGTGACCCTCAGCTACGCGGAACTGGAGCGCCATTCGGCAGCCTTCGCTGCCTGGTTGCAGCAGCACACCGACCTCAAACCGGGTGAGCGCATTGCCGTGCAGATGCCCAATGTGCTGCAGTACCCCATCGCCGTATTCGGTGCCATGCGCGCCGGGCTGATCGTGGTCAATACCAATCCGCTGTACACCGAGCGCGAGATGCGCCACCAGTTCAAGGACAGTGGCGCGCGTGCGCTGGTGTACCTGAACATGTTCGGCAAGCGCGTGCAGGAGGTGCTGCCCGATACCGGTATCGAGTACCTGATCGAGGCAAAGATGGGCGACCTGCTGCCGGCCGCCAAGGGCTGGCTGGTCAACACCGTGGTCGACAAGTTGAAGAAGATGGTGCCGGCCTACCAGTTGCCCCAGGCGGTGCCGTTCAAGCAGGTGCTGCGCGAGGGCCGCGGGCTGTCGCCCAAACCGGTGTCGCTGAACCTCGATGACATCGCCGTGCTGCAGTACACCGGCGGCACCACCGGCCTGGCCAAGGGCGCCATGCTCACCCATGGCAACCTGGTGGCCAACATGCTGCAGGTGCTGGCCTGCTTCTCGCAGCACGGCCCCGATGGGCAGAAGCTGCTGAAGGACGGCCAGGAAGTGATGATCGCGCCGCTGCCGCTGTACCACATCTATGCCTTCACCGCGAATTGCATGTGCATGATGGTCACCGGCAACCATAACGTGCTGATTACCAACCCGCGGGATATTCCCGGCTTCATCAAGGAACTGGGCAAGTGGCGTTTCTCTGCCTTGCTGGGCCTCAATACCCTGTTTGTCGCACTGATGGACCACCCGGGTTTCCGTCAGCTGGACTTCTCGGCGCTGAAGGTCACCAACTCTGGTGGCACAGCGCTGGTCAAAGCGACCGCCGAGCGTTGGGAAAACCTTACCGGGTGCCGTATCGTTGAAGGCTACGGCCTGACAGAAACCTCGCCGGTAGCCAGCACCAACCCATACGGCCAGCTGGCGCGTCTGGGGACGGTGGGCATCCCCGTGGCGGGTACTGCGTTCAAGGTCATCGATGATGACGGCAACGAACTGCCGCTGGGCGAGCGGGGCGAGCTTTGCATCAAAGGCCCGCAGGTCATGAAGGGGTACTGGCAGCAGCCCGAGGCAACGGCCCAGGCACTGGATGCAGAAGGCTGGTTCAAGACCGGTGATATCGCGGTGATCGACCCGGACGGCTTCACCCGCATTGTCGACCGCAAGAAGGACATGATCATCGTCTCGGGCTTCAATGTTTACCCCAACGAAATCGAGGATGTGGTGATGGGGCACCCCAAGGTCGCCAACTGTGCGGCTATCGGCGTGCCGGACGAGCGTTCCGGCGAGGCGGTCAAGCTGTTCGTGGTGCCGCGCGAGGGGGGGCTGAGCGTTGATGAGCTGAAGGCCTACTGCAAGGCCAACTTCACTGGCTACAAAGTACCCAAGCACATCGTGCTGCGTGAATCGTTGCCCATGACGCCGGTGGGCAAGATTTTGCGGCGGGAGTTGCGCGATATAGCGTGATACCGGGATGGCTTCTTCGCGGGTAAACCCGCTCCTACACCGCCCAATGTAGGAGCGGGTTTACCCGCGAACGCCTCAAACCGCTCTAACAGGCCATATACAGCCTTATCTGCGACATTTTGGATAATTACTCTAAAAATGACCTGTATTGTTCATTGAGTCATTTTTGTGACCGAGAGGCCTGTTTTGGCCTCTAGGCGACCCCAGACAAAGCTGTTACTCTCGGCCCGCTTCCAGATGATCCGGTTTGCAACGAACCGTCATCTCATATCAATAATAAGCGCATCGACGCGTGAATCGAACTTCGCTGTTGCTGAAGGAGTGGGCTTCCATGATCGAAAATTTTTGGAAGGATAAGTACCCAGCCGGGATTACGGCGGAAATCAATCCTGACGAATTCCCCAATATCCAGGCAGTACTCAAGCAATCCTGCCAACGCTTTGCCGACAAACCGGCCTTTAGCAACCTGGGCAAGACTATCACTTATGGCGAGTTGTATGCGTTGTCGGGGGCGTTTGCCGCCTGGCTGCAACAGCATACCGACCTCAAGCCGGGTGACCGCATTGCCGTGCAACTGCCCAATGTCCTGCAATACCCGGTCGCGGTCTTCGGTGCCATGCGTGCCGGGCTGATCGTGGTCAACACCAACCCGCTGTACACCGCGCGGGAGATGGAACACCAGTTCAACGACTCGGGTGCCAAGGCCCTGGTGTGCCTGGCCAACATGGCCCACCTGGCCGAGAAAGTGGTGCCCAAAACCAAGGTCAGGCACGTTATCGTCACTGAAGTGGCCGACCTGCTGCCGCCACTCAAGCGCCTGCTGATCAACAGCGTGATCAAGTACGTGAAGAAGATGGTGCCGGCCTACAACCTGCCACAGGCTGTGCGTTTCAATGACGCCCTGGCGCTGGGCAAGGGCCAGCCAGTGACCGAAGCCAACCCGCAGGCCAACGACGTGGCGGTGCTGCAGTACACCGGCGGTACCACCGGTGTGGCCAAAGGCGCCATGCTGACCCACCGCAACCTGGTGGCCAACATGCTGCAGTGCCGGGCACTGATGGGCTCCAACCTGCACGAAGGCTGCGAAATCCTCATCACCCCGCTGCCGCTGTACCACATCTATGCGTTTACCTTCCATTGCATGGCGATGATGCTGATCGGCAACCACAACGTGCTGATCAGCAACCCGCGAGACTTGCCGGCGATGGTCAAGGAACTGGGCAAGTGGAAGTTCAGCGGCTTTGTGGGCCTCAACACCCTGTTCGTTGCCCTGTGCAATAACGAGGCGTTCCGAGCCCTGGATTTCTCGGCGCTGAAAATCACCCTGTCGGGCGGCATGGCCTTGCAGCTAAGCGTGGCCGAGCGCTGGAAGGCCGTTACCGGTTGCGCCATCTGCGAAGGCTACGGCATGACCGAAACCAGCCCGGTGGCGGCGGTGAACCCGTCGGAAGCGAACCAGGTGGGCACCATCGGTATTCCGGTGCCGTCGACCCTGTGCAAGGTCATCGACGATGCCGGCAATGAGCTGCCGCTTGGCGAAGTGGGCGAGCTGTGTGTCAAGGGCCCGCAGGTGATGAAGGGCTACTGGCAGCGTGAAGACGCCACGGCCGAGATTCTCGACAGCGAAGGCTGGCTGAAGACCGGTGACATCGCCGTGATCCAGGCGGACGGCTACATGCGCATCGTCGACCGCAAGAAAGACATGATCCTGGTCTCGGGCTTCAACGTGTACCCCAACGAGCTGGAAGACGTGTTGGCGGCCTTGCCGGGCGTGCTGCAGTGCGCAGCCATCGGTGTGCCGGACGAGAAGTCGGGTGAAGTGATCAAGGTCTTCATCGTGGTCAAGCCGGGCATGACCGTGACCAAGGAGCAGGTGATGGAGCACATGCGCGCCAACGTTACCGGCTACAAGGTACCGCGCCACATCGAGTTCCGCGATTCGCTGCCTACCACCAACGTGGGCAAGATCCTGCGCCGCGAACTGCGTGATGAAGAGCTCAAGAAGCAAGGCTTGAAGAAGATCGCCTGACCACAGGCCTGCACGCTCAGTGTGGGAGCGGCCTCGTGTCGCGAAAGGGCCGCGACGCGGCCCTGGGATTTCGGCGGTAATGCAACGATGGCTGGGGGCGCTAGGCGCCCCTTTCGCGACATGAGGCCCCACAATAAGATGCGGCGCCGTCTTCAGACATTGTGAGCCCCTGTAGGCGCGGGTTTACCCGCGAATACGGTAGTGGCGAAAACGGTGAATGGCGGGTGGAGATTGGCCAGCAGGGCCGGCCCTTTCGCGGGTAAACCCGCTCCTACACCCGCGCAACTCAGCGCAGCTTCTCGAGCATCTGGTAATACCACATCCCCGCCGCCAGCAGCGGGTTCCCCAGCAAGTCTCCCATCGGCACCCGCACATGCTTGCACTGGGCGAAGGTGTCGAACTTCTCCAGCGTCCCGGTCAACGCTTCGGCCATGATCTCGCCCATGATGTGGCTGGTGGCAATACCGTGCCCCGAGTAACCCTGGCAGTACCACACGTTGTCCGACAGCTTGCCCAGCTGCGGGATGCGGTTGACCACGATGCCCATGGCGCAGCTCCACTGGAACTCGATCGGCACCCCCTTCAATGCCGGGAAGGTGCGTTCGATGCAGGGGCGCAATTCGCCTTCGATGTCGCGTGAATCCTTGCCTGAGTAGTTGGCGCCGCCGCCGAACAGCAGGCGCTTGTCGGCCGTCAGGCGGTAGTAGTCGAGGACGAAGCGGCAGTCGTACACCGCCAGGTCCTGCGGGTTGATCTGCTCGGCCAGCTCACCCAGCGGCGCGGTGGTGACGATACCGCCCATGGCCGGGAAGATCTTGCCCTTGAGCTGGCGCTTTTCGAGCTTGTGATACACATCGCCGGCCAACATCACCTGGCGTGCCTCGACCCGGCCGTGGGCGGTAACCACCGCCGGGCGCGGGCCATGGACGATGTCCAGCACTTCGGAATTTTCGAATATCAGTGCACCCAGGCCATGCGCGGCACGGGCTTCCCCCAGGCACAGGTTGAGTGGGTGCAGGTGCAGGTTGCGCAGGTTCTTCAACGCACCCAGATAAAGCGGGCTTTGCAGATGCTCGGCCACTGCAGCGCGATCGAGCAGTTGCACCTGCTCGCCCATGCCGCGGCGCTGTGCTTCGGCCTCGAACGCACGCAGTTCGTTCATGTGCGAAGGCTTCATGGCTGCATGCAGATGGCCACGCTTGAGGTCGCAATCGATGCCATAGCGCGCCACGCGCTGTTCGATCACCTGGTGCCCGCGCCAGCGCAAGTGCCAGATGAAATCGTCCACTTCGGCGCCCAAGTGGTTGCGCATCTGCGAGCGCATGGCCTCGTCGCCCGACAGGCTGCCGGTGACCTGGCCGCCGTTGCGACCGCTGGCGCCCCAGCCGATACGGTTGGTTTCGACGATGGCGACCTTCAGGCCGCGCTCGGCCAGTTCAACCGCCGTGGCCACGCCCGTAAAGCCACCGCCGATGATCGCCACATCCACCTGCACCGTGCCTTTGAGTTGCGGGTACTCGCTGTGGTCGTTGAGGGTGGCGCTGTAATAGGACGGCGCGCGCTTTGCCGGGCCGTTGTTCAATGCTGCGTTCATGGGTGTTCCTTGTTTTGTAGGGGCTCAGGCCTGGTGCAGGTACCAGCGCCAGTCCTGTTCGCTGACTTCAGCCATGAACTGGCGGTACTCGGCGCGCTTGACCTTCAGGTACACGCCAAGGAAGTCTTCGCCCAATGCTTCACGGGCCCATTCGGAATGTTGCAGGGCGTCGAGGGTGGTCAGCCAGTCGGTGGGCAGGTGTTCGGTGGCCTGAGCGTAACCGTTGCCTTCAACGGGGGCACCTGGGTCAAGCTGTTCGCGGATGCCGCGGTGGCTGGCAGCAAGGATCGCCGCTGCAGCCAGGTAAGGGTTGGCATCTGCGCCACAGATGCGGTGCTCCACATGGCGACTGTTGGCAGGGCCTCCTGGCACACGCAGGCTCACGGTGCGGTTGTCCACGCCCCAGGTTGGCGCCAGGGGCGCATAGCTGTTGGCCTGGAAACGTCGGTACGAGTTGGCGTTGGGGCAGAACAGCAACAGCGAGTCGCGCAGGTGCCGCAGCATGCCGGCCACGGCCTGGCGCAGCAGCGGGGTACCGGCCTTGTCTTCGCTGGCGAACAGGTTGTTGCCGGCGCTGTCGGCCAGGCTCAGGTGCATGTGCATGCCGGTGCCGGCCAGTTGGGCAAATGGCTTGGCCATGAAGCAGGCCTGCATGCCGTGGGCATGGGCCACACCTTTTACCAGGCGCTTGTAGCGCACCGCCTGGTCCATCGCCTGCAGCGCATCGCCATGCTCCAGGGTGATTTCCACCTGGCCCGGGGCGTACTCGGAAATGGCCGTGCGCGCCGGGATGCCCTGGGCCTTGCAGGCAGCGTACAGGTCGGCGAGGAACGGTTCGATCTGCTCCAGTTCGCGCAGGCCATAGACCTGGGTGCTGCGTGGGCGACCGCCATCGTTGTCCAGTGCCGGTTGCGGGCGGCCCTGGGCATCACGCTGCTGGTCAAGCAGGTAGAACTCCAGCTCGCAGGCCATCACCGGGTGGTAACCATCGGCCTTCAACGCTTCGATGGTGCGCAGCAGCACATGGCGTGGGTCAGCGATGCTGGCCGGCAGCCCCTCGCTGGGGTGCATGCTCACCTGCACTGCAGCGGTTGGCACCCGTCGCCAGGGCAGCCGCACCAGGCTGCCGTCAAGCGGGTAGGCACGGCAGTCGATATCGCCTACGTCCCACACCAGGCCGGAGTTTTCCACGTCGTCGCCATTGAGGGTCAGGCCAAGGATGGTGCTGGGCAGTGGCCGGCCTGTCTGGTACACGGCCAGCAGTTCCTCGCGGTGCAACAGCTTGCCGCGTGGCACACCGTTGGCGTCGAGGATGAACAGTTCGAACAGCTCGATATCGGGGTTGTCGGCCAGAAAACGGGTAGCCTGCTCTACAGGGGCAAAGTGCATGATCAATTCGCTCATAGGCGCGCAGGGCCACCGCGCAAGCAGGCGGCCCAGTTGAGTCAAACGGCCAGACGGTGGCCGGGTGTGGTCACAATGGCGTGAGCGAGGTGTCCGGTGGGCGCGCGTGACGGCAGTGCCACAAGGCCCAGAAGGCAAGGATGATGTGGACCAGCGGATTTTCCCCGGCACGGCTCCGGGCCTTCGGGAGCGAAGGGCGGGACGACGGTGGGGCGATGGGCTGGGCGGGAGTCATGCCTTTGATACTCACATGCGGCGTAAGGTTGATTAAAGCAGTGAATGGCAACCTTTACATCGCACTTGGCTAAACATTCGTGTTGAAAGCATCACGGTCAATGTGGAGTGGCCTTGCGTCGCGAAAGGGCCGCGTAGCGGACCCCGGCCATCAGCGACCACTCAGAAATTGCTGGGGCCGCTTTGCGGCCCTATCGCGACACAAGGCCGCTCCCACAGTGAGCGTGCAAGCAGCAGAGAATCCGCAAATCTGCGACAATCGCCCGACTTTCCGAATGCCGATCATGAAAAAGCAGGCTCACCTGCATCATTAAAAAGCCCCATGACTGACCACGCCATCGACAAACTGCTGCAAAACCTCGACCACGCCATGATTGCCGACCGCCATCGCCTGCGCCGGCAACTGCACGAACTGCGCAAGCGCCCCGACGAGGCGAAGCTGGCGCAGTGGGTGGAGAAGGTCCAGGCCTCCTGCGCCCAGGTCACCGCGCGTCAGCAGAGCGTGCCGACCGTACGCTACGACGACAACCTGCCCATCGCCGCCAAGCGTGACGAAATCAAGAAGGCCCTGGCCGAAAACCAGGTGTTGGTGATCGCCGGCGAGACCGGCTCTGGCAAGACGACCCAGTTGCCGAAAATCTGCCTGGAACTTGGCCGTGGCAGCCATGGGTTGATCGCCCATACCCAGCCACGCAGGATCGCAGCGCGTAGCGTGGCCGCGCGAGTCGCCGAAGAGCTGGGCACGCCCTTGGGCGCGCTGGTCGGCTATCAGGTGCGTTTCGAAGACCAGAGCGATTCCAATACCTTGGTCAAGCTGATGACCGACGGCATCCTCCTGGCCGAAACCCAGCACGACCGCTTCCTTGAACGCTACGACACGATCATCGTCGACGAAGCGCACGAGCGCAGCCTGAACATCGACTTTCTGCTCGGCTACCTGAAAACGTTGCTGCATCGTCGACCGGACCTGAAGCTGATCATCACCTCGGCCACCATCGACCTGGAGCGCTTCTCCAGGCACTTCGACGGTGCGCCGATCATCGAGGTGTCCGGGCGCACCTTCCCGGTGGACACCTGGTACCGCCCGCTGACCAGCGAACAGGACGAAGAGGGCAACCAGATCGAGGACGACCTCACCGTCGATCAGGCCATCCTTGCCACCCTCGACGAGCTGGCGCAGCACGAGCGTAGCGAGGGCAAGGGGCCGGGCGATGTGCTGATCTTCCTGCCGGGCGAGCGGGAAATCCGTGATGCCGCCGAGATCCTGCGCAAGGCGCAACTGCGCCATACCGAGATTTTGCCGCTGTACGCGCGCCTGTCGCCGGCTGAGCAGCAGCGTATCTTCCAACCGCACACCGGGCGCCGCGTGGTGCTGGCCACCAACGTCGCCGAAACCTCGCTGACCGTGCCTGGCATCCGCTATGTGATTGACACCGGGACCGCGCGCATCAGCCGCTACAGCTACCGCGCCAAGGTCCAGCGCCTGCCGATCGAGGCGGTGTCACAGGCCAGTGCCAACCAGCGTAAAGGCCGTTGCGGCCGGGTCGAGCCGGGCATTTGCGTGCGTCTCTACAGCGAAGAGGACTTCAACAGCCGGCCAGCGTTTACCGACCCGGAGATTCTGCGCACCAACCTGGCGGCGGTGATCCTGCAGATGTTGCACCTGCGCCTGGGCGCAATCGATGCCTTCCCGTTCATCGAGCCGCCGGATGGCAAAGCCATCAGCGACGGCTTCAACCTGTTGCAGGAGCTTTCGGCGGTTAACCGCGAGAACCAGCTGACGCCAATTGGCCGCCAGCTGGCGCGCTTGCCGATCGACCCGCGGCTGGGCCGCATGCTGCTTGAAGGCGCGCGCCTGGGCAGCCTGCAGGAAGTGCTGATCGTCACCAGTGCGCTGTCGGTGCAGGACCCGCGTGAACGCCCTCCAGAACGCCAGCAGGCCGCCGATCAGGCGCACGCACAGTGGAAGGACGTGGACTCGGACTTCGCTGCGTTGGTCAACCTGTGGCGCGGCTTCGAGGAACAACGTCAGGCGCTGACTGCCAACCCGCTGCGCAACTGGTGCCGCAAGCAGTTCCTGAACTACTTGCGGCTGCGCGAGTGGCGCGATGCTCATCGTCAGTTGGCGCTGATTTGCCGTGACCTGCAGCTGACGGTGAACAAGGAACCGACCGATTACCAGAAGATGCACAAGGCAATCCTCAGCGGGCTGCTCAGCCAGATTGGCCAGAAGACCGAAGAGGGCGACTACCAGGGCGCCCGCCAGCGGCGTTTCTGGGTGCATCCATCGTCGGGCCTGGGGCGCAAGCGCCCGCAGTGGGTCATGGCTGCCGAGCTGGTCGAAACCACCAAGCTGTATGCGCGCATGGTGGCCAAGATCGAGCCGGACTGGATCGAGCCGCTGGCCGGCCACCTGATCAAGAAAAACCATTTCGAGCCGCACTGGGAGAAGAAGCGCGGGCAGGTGGTGGCCTACGAGCAGATCACGCTCTACGGGCTGATCCTGGTCGGCCGTCGGCCGGTGCACTACGGCCCGATCGACCCGGCAACCTCGCGCGAGCTGTTTATCCGTGAAGGCCTGGTGGGTGGCGAAATCCAGTCGCGGGCCAAGTGCCTGGCGGCCAACAAACGCCTGCTTGAAGAGCTGGACGAGCTGGAAGCCAAGGCTCGCCGGCGTGACATTCTGGCTGACGAAGAAACGCTGTACGCTTTCTACGAAGCGCGCCTGCCGGCGGAAATCCACCAGACGGCGACCTTCGACAGTTGGTACCGCATGGGCAGCCAGAAGGACGCCAACCTGCTGATCATGCGCGAGGAGGACGTGCTGGCCCGCGAGGCCAGCGAAGTGACCGCCGCACAGTACCCCGACAGTATGCAGGTGGGCGATTTGCGCCTGCCGCTGAGCTACCACTTCGAGCCCGGCCACCCCCGCGATGGTGTGACGGTGCGGGTGCCGGCGCCGCTGTTGCCGAGCCTGCCGGGCGAGCGCCTGGAGTGGCTGGTGCCGGGCCTGCTGGAGGCCAAGTGCGTGGCGCTGGTGCGCAACCTGCCCAAGGCCCTGCGCAAGAACTTTGTCCCGGTGCCAGACTTCGTCAAGGCTTCGCTGGCGCGCATGACCTTCGGCCAAGGGGCGCTGCCACAGGCCCTGGGCCAGGAACTGCTGCGCATGACCGGTGCACGTGTGTCGGACGAGGCCTGGGACGAGTCGGTCAACCAGGTCGAGGGCCACCTGCGCATGAACATCGAAGTGGTCGATGGCCAGGGCAAGTTCCTTGGCGAAGGCCGCGACCTGGCGGAGCTGACCGCGCGCTTTGCTGCCGCCAGTCAGGCTGCCCTGGCCGTGCCACGTGACGCCAAGGGTGAGCAGCCGGTGCAGGCCAAGGCCTTCAGCGAAGTGAAGCAGACCGCCCAGCAGAAGATCGCCGGCCTGTCGATGACCGTGTACCCGGCACTGGTGGAAGACAACGGCACTGTGCGTGAAGGGCGCTTCTCGACCCAGGCCGAAGCCGAGTTTCAGCACCGCCGCGCCTTGCAACGGCTGTTGCTGCAGCAACTGGCCGAGCCGGCCAAGTTCCTGCGCGGCAAGCTGCCGGGGCTGACCGAGCTGGGCCTGCTGTACCGTGAAATGGGGCGGGTCGAGGCGCTGGTCGAAGACATTCTGCTGGCCAGCCTGGACAGTTGCATCCTTGAAGGCGAACAACCGTTGCCACGTGATGGCGCGGCCTTGGCCGCGCTGGCTGAACGCAAGCGCGGCAGCTGGGCCGAGCATGCCGAGCGCCTGGCAAGGCAGACCTTGGAAGTGCTGAAGCTGTGGCATGGTCTGCAGAAACGCTTCAAGGGCAAGATCGACCTGAGCCAAGCGGTGGCACTGAACGACATCAAGCAGCAGCTAGGCAACCTGGTGTACCCGGGCTTCGTACGCGAAACGCCTGGGGTGTGGTTCAAGGAGTTGCCGCGTTATCTCAAGGCGGTTGAATTGCGCCTCGAAAAACTCGGCTCGCAAGTACAGAAGGACCGGGTGTGGAGCGGCGAATTGGCCAACCTGTGGGCGCAGTACAAGGCCCGTGCCGACAAGCATGCCCAGGAAGGCAAGCGCGATGAGCAACTGACTGTGTACCGCTGGTGGCTGGAAGAATATCGCGTATCGCTGTTTGCCCAGCAGTTGGGGACCAAGGTGCCGATTTCTGACAAGCGATTGAGCAAACAATGGAGTCAGGTGGAAGGCTAACCTCCATTATTTGTGGCAAACTTTGGGGCGTTTGGGGCCGCTTTGCGGCCCTTGGCGGATAAGCCCGCCGCGCAGGGGTAAACGTATGCCCCTGAATTGGCACTAAAGTGCCATTAACCTGTCATGTTTCCAGCCAGCGCCCTGTGGCGATGGCCTTTGACCAGAGGAACGACCGTGCATAACGTCGTGATCAGCGGCACCGGCCTGTACACCCCGGCCCAGAGCATTTCCAACGAAGAGCTGGTGGCTTCCTTCAACGCCTGGTCGCAGCAGTTCAACCAGGACAACGCTGCCGCCATCGAGCGCGGTGAAGTCGAGGCGGCGCCGCTCTCCGACGCGGCGTTTATCGAAAAGGCCTCGGGCATCAAGAGCCGCTTTGTCATGGACAAGGCCGGTATCCTCGACCCGCAGCGCATGAAGCCGCGCCTGCCCGAGCGCAGCAACGATGAACCGTCGGTGCTGTGTGAAATGGCCGTGGCCGCTGCCCGCCAGGCCCTGGAGCGCGCAGGCCGAACGGCGGCCGATGTCGACGGGGTGATCGTCGCCTGCTCCAACTTGCAGCGCCCTTACCCGGCCATCGCCATCGAAGTGCAACAGGCACTGGGTGTCCAGGGCTTTGCCTTCGACATGAACGTGGCCTGCTCGTCGGCCACCTTCGGTATCCAGACCGCCGCCAACAGCGTAGCGCTGGGCCAGGCGCGGGCGGTGCTGATGGTCAACCCCGAAGTGTGCACCGGCCACCTCAACTTCCGTGACCGCGACAGCCATTTCATTTTTGGCGATGCCGCCACCGCCGTGTTGCTGGAGCGTGCCGACCAGGCCACTTCGGCGCACCAGTTCGACATCGTCAGCAGCAAGCTCTGGACTGAGTTCTCCAACAACATCCGCAACAACTTCGGCTTCCTCAACCGTGCGGCGGAAGAGGGTGAAGGCGCTGCGGACAAGCTGTTCATCCAGGAAGGCCGCAAGGTGTTCCGCGAGGTGTGCCCGAAGGTGGCCGAACTGATCGGTGAACACCTGCAGGAGAATGGGCTGCAACCGGGCGACGTGAAGCGCTTCTGGCTGCACCAGGCCAACCTCAGCATGAACCAGTTGATCGTCAAGAAACTGGTGGGGCGTGAAGTGGCCGAGGAAGAGGCACCGGTGATTCTGGACCGTTACGCCAATACCAGCTCGGCGGGGTCGGTGATTGCCTTCCACCTGTACCAGGATGACCTGGCCAAAGGCTCGTTGGGCGTGTTGAGCTCGTTTGGTGCGGGGTATTCGATTGGTAGCGTGATTCTGCGCAAGCGCTGATTCATCAGGCGCCTGTTACGGCCTCTTCGCGGGCTTGCCCGCTCCCACAGGTACAGCACAGTTCTCAAGGTCTGTGGTGATTCTGTGGGAGCGGGCAAGCCCGCGAAGGGGCCGGCGCATTTCACACAGGCAAAAAAGCGGGAAACGCCGGATGGGGTCGGCGTTTCCCGCTTCAGGTGAAGCAGAGCAGGGTGTCGCTTAGAACTTGGCTTCCAGATCTACCTGCAGGGTGTCGACGTCAGCATTGCTGTTCGGCAACTGCGACAGGTCGGTCTTGGCCATCAGGTAGGCAGCACCCAGGGAGAAGTTCTTGTCGATTTCGTAACCGACCTTGAACTTGTGACCACGCGAACCGGTGTAGCCGTTGCCGAAGTCCGAATCGGTGAACAGGCTGACCACCGCGTTACGCTGCACATCGCGGTAGTTGTAGTCCAGGCTCCAGGCACCCATTTTGGTTTTCAGGCCAGCCAGCCAGGCCTGATCTTCGCCGTCGGTGCTGTCGGTGTTCTTAACGTACTGGCCATAGGCCGACAACGGAATGGCCAAGCCAGTGAAGTCGATCTGGCCAAAGCCTTCCACCAGATTGAACTCGTTGGTGGTGTTGCCGAACGACTGCAGGATGGCTGCTTCCTTGTCGTTGTCGTAACCATAGATGCTGGCACCCACGGTGAGCTTGAGCACGTCGGCCGGCGCGAACTTGGCACCCAATTGGCCGTGGTAGACCTGTGCATCGTGCTTGTACTGGACGCCGTCACCATCGACGTTGTCCTTCAAGGTGTACTGACCGGCGCTGGCAAACACTTCGGCCCCGCCCAGGTCAGCCTTGTAAGTGGCCGCCACACCTTCCGGGTTGATGTCGCTATCCCAGATGATGTCGCCCATGCTCACCCAAGGCTGTTGCATCTTGCCGCCAATCAGGTGCAGGTTAGGGACTGCAGTCGGGTGCCAGTCGAGGTAGGCCAGGTCGACCCACAGCGACTTCTTGTCGAAGTAGTTGTCGAAGCTCTGGTTGGTCGAACGTCGGTCAGCGCTGCTGCCAGTGGCGATACGGACCCCAGCGTCGACCTGCGGGTTGATCTCGCTGTAGAAACCGACACGGGCACGTACTCGCTGGCGGTCCTGGTTGCCGCTGCTGCTGTTCGGATCGTCGACGTTGACGTCTTCGTAGCGCAGGCGCACGTCACCCTTGATCTGGGTCTTGGCGGCCCATGCCACTTTTTGTTCAAAGGAGCTCATGCGTTCGGACTGAGCTTTCTGGTCGGCCTTTTCCTTGGTTTCTTTTGCCAGGTCGCCCTGCAGTTCGTTGTACTGCGCCTGATTGATCGAGCCATTGGCGCGGAGCATTTCGAGCAGCTTGGCGTCGACAGCAGCACTGGCCGGGGCACTCAGGGCCAGCATCATGCCGGTGAGGCTTACTCCGGTAAGTGTGGAAACAAGACGCATAAGGTTCTCCCTACTGAAAAAAATGGGGGAGGCTCAAGCGCCTGCCCCTGCGTTGGCATGTCTTCGGAAAGGGCCTGAATAGACAGGTTCTAGGGTTCCGGAAAACAGGCGCAAGTATTGCGGGGGCCAATGACAGATTAATGTCTGATTAGTGGCACTGTTGTTAAGTAATTGAGTATTGAAGGACCCACCCGGCGTTCGTCATTTGAGCGACGGGCCTTCCTTGGGGATACTGACGGTCTTCAGACAGCGAGCCGAAAACGTGACCAGCCTGTACAGCCTTGCCCACCTGCGTGATCTTTCGACGGCCACCTGGGATGCCCTTGTGCCAGCCGGCCAACCCTTCCTGCGCCATGCTTTTCTCAGTGCAATGGAGGACAGCGGCAGCGTGGCGCGCAACACTGGCTGGGCCGCCGAGCACCTGGTGCTGGAGCGTGACGGACAGGTACGAGCGCTGTTGCCCGCGTACCGCAAGTGGCACTCGTTTGGCGAGTATGTGTTCGATCATGGTTGGGCCGATGCTTGTGAGCGGGCTGGTATCGCCTACTACCCAAAACTGCTTGGCGCTGTGCCGTTCAGTCCGGTCAGCGGCCCACGGCTGCTGGCGGCCGATCCGGCTGACGGTTTGTTGATGCTGCAGGCCCTGCCGGAGTATTTGGGCAAGGGTGGGCTTTCCGGAGCGCACATCAACTTCACCGACCCGGCGCTGGACGCGCAGTTGGCGGGCCTGCCTGGGTGGATGGAACGCCTGGGTTGCCAGTTTCACTGGCAAAACCGGGGGTATCGCGACTTCCAGGACTTTCTCGACAGCCTCAGCTCGCGCAAGCGCAAGCAGATGCGCAAGGAGCGCGAGCAGGTGGCGGGGCAGGGTATCGACTTCCGCTGGTACCGCGGTGATGAACTGGACGAGGCACAGTGGGATTTCGTCTTTCTGTGCTATGCCAACACCTATGCGGTGCGCCGTCGTGCCCCTTACCTGACGCGCGATTTTTTCAGTCTGCTGGCCGAGCGCATGCCCGAGGCGGTGCGCGTGGTAATGGCTCGCCAGGGTGGTCGAGATGTGGCCATGGCCCTGAGCCTGGTGGGTGGCGACAGCCTGTTTGGCCGCTATTGGGGCTGCCTCGATGAGTTCGATCGGCTGCATTTCGAGACGTGTTTCTACCAGGGCATGGACTTTGCCATTGCCGAGGGTTACCAGCGTTTCGATGCCGGGGCACAGGGCGAGCACAAATTGATACGCGGGTTTGAGCCGGTGTTGACGCGGTCGTGGCATTACCTGCTGCACCCGGGGTTGCGGCGGGCGGTGGAGGATTTTCTGCTGCAGGAACGGGAAGGGGTCAAGGGGTATGCCGAGGAGGCGCGGGGGATGTTGCCCTACCGCCGGGACTGAGAGATCTGTGTTGCCTGTGCTGGCCTTTTCGCGGGTAAACCCGCTCCTACACAGGTTCGCTATCGTTGTAGGGGCGGGTTTACCCGCGAAAAGGCCGCGCAGGTGTC
>NZ_JAUHUI010000016.1:0-112669 GCF_030418155.1 Pseudomonas sp. 2,4-D | reverse complement strand
GGGAGGACCGCGCTGCAGGCCCCATCCTGGGGCCCAGCGCTTGACGGGCATCCATGCCCGTCACCTCCCTCCGCAAGGCCTACGTTCGGCCTCCTGAAGTCGCGAAGATCAAGATCAAGATCAAGATCAAGATCAACAGCAACAGCAACAGCAACAGCAACAGCAACAGCAACAGCAACGCAGCAACAGCAACAGCACAGTACAGTTTTGCCTTGTTATTTCCATTGACTGTACTGGCCGGTGACTCCGCATAATGACGCCTCGAATTCACCCGGAGGTGGCATGAGCAAGGCAGTCCTGGTACTGGTGGAAACCGTCGACGATTACCTGCCCATGCTGGAGCAGGCCGGCTACCACCTGATCCGTGCCCCTCGCCGCAACTGCGTATTCGACGACGAGCCGACAGTGCCCGATGCACTCAAGGCCTTGCCCAACACCGTGCTCACACCCCACGTGGCTGGCCAATCGCCAGAAGCCGCGCGCGACACGGTGGCCTTGGTGCTGCGCAACCTGCAGGCGTTCTTTGCCGGTGAGCCAGTTTTGACCCCGGTACGCCCTTAACCCTTTTTCCAGATATCTGCCTGGCAGCGCCCGGGTAACAAGGAGTGTGTGCATGCAACTCGAAATCTTCCAGGTCGATGCCTTTTCCACTGAACCGTTCGGTGGCAACCCGGCCGCAGTGATCCCGCTGGACAGCTGGCTGCCGGACGATGTGCTGCAGCGCATCGCTGAAGAAAACAGCCTGTCAGAAACAGCCTACTTCGTGCGCAAAGGCGAAACGATCGACCTGCGTTGGTTCACCCCCACCGTGGAAGTCGACCTGTGCGGCCATGCTACCTTGGCCTCGGCTTACGTGCTGTTCGAGCAACTGGGTGAGCAGGCGCAAGTGCTGCGCTTCAATACCCGCAGTGGCGAGTTGCGCGTCAGCCGTGGCGCTGATGGCCTGCTGGCCATGGACTTCCCCGCCAAGCAACCCGTAGCGGTCGACATGCCAGCGGGTCTTTTGCAGGCGCTGGGCTTGAGCCAGGCGAATGCGGTGTACCGTAGCGACGATTATGTGGTGGTGATCGATGACGCCATGCTGCTCGAAACGTTGAAACCCGACTTTGTTGCGCTATCGGCCTTCGACGTCCGTGGCATTGCCGTGACCGCGGTAGGGCGTGGCTTTGACTTCGTCACCCGCTGGTTCGGCCCGCGGGTTGGTGTGAATGAGGACCCGGTAACCGGTTCGGCACATACCTCGCTGGCGCCGTTATGGGCCCAAAGGCTGGGCAAGAACGTGCTGAGCTGCGAGCAGGGCGGGGCACGCAAAGGGCAGTTGCAGTGTGAAGTGCCGGGCAATGGCCGCGTGATCATCAGTGGGCGGGCGGCGTTGTACCTGCGGGGCAATGTGTACATCTAGTATGGCGTGCGATGCCCTGGGGGGCTTCTATAATTGCAGGCCCATCTTTCCGTTCAAGGAGCCACCCATGGCCCTGGAAAAACAAGGCACCTGCCTGTGCGGCGACACGCGGCTGACGGTCACCGTCGACAATACCCATATCAGCGCTTGTCATTGCAGCATGTGCCGCAAGTGGACCGGCGGCCCGCTGCTGGTAGTGCACTGCAGCAAGCCTCCGCTGATCGAAGGTCGTGCGCCGAGCGTCTATGATTCGTCCGACTGGGCCCAGCGTGCTTTCTGTGGCCGCTGTGGTACCCACCTGTACTACCGGCTCAAGGCCAACGACTTCCATGCCGTGCCGGTCGGCCTGCTCGATGGCGACCACGCCTGGGATTTCGACCTGCAGATCTTCGTCGAACAGAAACCCGCGTGGTACTGCTTCGCCAATCAGACCAAAGAGCTGTCCGGCCAAGAGGTGTTCGAGCAGAACAGCTGATTCAACGTCATGTCTGTACGGAGGCATTCCGTCGGCGAATGCCTCCGTACAATTCTGCGTGAACTTGCCAAACCGGTGCATTCCTGAGAAAAGGGCGGTCTTGTTTTTCAGCGTTTTGGAGTGTACCCGTGAGCCAAGAACTGCAGATCATCGACCTGGTCGAGGGAGACGGCAAAGCCGCCGTCAAAGGTGCCCTGATCACCACCCAGTACACCGGCTGGCTGGCCGATGGCAGCGAGTTCGACTCGTCCTGGTCGCGCGGTAAGCCGTTCCAGTGCGTGATCGGTACCGGCAGGGTAATCAAAGGCTGGGACCAAGGCCTGATGGGCATGCGCGTAGGCGGTAAGCGCAAGCTGCTGGTACCGGCGCACCTGGGGTATGGCGAACGCAGCGTGGGGGCGATCCCGCCAAATTCGGACCTGACCTTCGAGATTGAACTGCTGGAAGTGCTCACGCGGGATGATTGAGTGTTCGCGTTGCAACTCGAGGTTCTTGCACCTTACACAATTGCGCAACACCCAGCCCCTAACCTAGGCCTTGCCCAGGGAACGGCATTCACCTCCAGGGAGGAACCAAACGGGTTCAGGGCACTCTGACCCTCACTCGTGCCAAGGATGGCATTCACTACAAGGATGCCCTCTAGCGGATGGGCGATGTGGCGGGTAAACCCGATTTTCTCTGCCACACGAGCCTGCCTTTATGAAGTTGCCAACATTCTTTCGCCGTCGCCGTCACTTGCTGCTGAGCCTGGTGCTCACTGCCATCGCCGCGCCGCTGGCGCTGGAGGCTGTCGAAAGCCGGGCACAACCGGTGGATGGCACCCAGACCCTGGTGTTTCTGCGTCATGGCGAGAAGCCGGGCGAGGGGCTCGGGCAGTTGAACTGCCAAGGCCTCAACCGTGCGCTGGACCTGGCCACTGTACTGCCCGAGCGCTTCGGCAAGGCCGACTATGTGTTTGCCGCCAACCCCACGCGGCATGTCGAGGAAGGCAGCAGGGATGAAAGCTACAGCTACATCCGCCCATTGATGACCATCACCCCCAGTGCCATCCGCCTCGGCTTGCCGGTGAATATCGACTACGGCGCCAACGATACCGCTGAACTGGCCGATGAGTTGCTGAGCAACAAATACCGCAATGCGACCATCTATACCGCCTGGTCCCACGGCTACCTGCCGGAACTGATCAACACGGTGGCCGGCAAGGCCCTGGGGGAGGAGCGGGTGATCACCGAGGACTGGAGCGGCGAAGACTTCGACACCCTCTACGTACTGACCCTGACCTGGCACGATGGCAAGGCCAGCCTGCTGAGCCGCAATGTGCGTCAGGGCCTGAATGACGGTGCGCATAGCTGCCCGACCTGATCCGCTGGTACTGTTTGGCAAGGAAGCCGGAACAGGGATGAGCAATGAAGCAGCGGGTAACGGTGATCGGTGGCGGAGTGGTGGGCCTGGCGACGGCTTACGCGCTGGTGAGGGAAGGGGGGTCGGTTGATCTGATCGAGGCCCGCGACAGCCTGGCGTCGGCCACCAGCTTTGCCAATGGCGGGCAATTGTCTTATCGCTATGTGGCGCCGCTGGCTGATGCCGGGGTGCCGTGGCAGGCGCTGGGCTGGCTGTTGCAGGGCGAGTCGCCATTGCGCTTGCGCTTGCGCATGGACCCGGCCCAGTGGCGCTGGCTGCTGGCATTCACCCTGGCTTGCAGGCGTAGCGTCAATCGCCGTAATGCCGGGCAATTGCTTGAGCTCGCGCTTTACAGCCAGGCCGTTCTGGCGCAGTGGCGTGAACACCAGAACCTGGGGGATTTCGCCTGGCGGCGCAATGGCAAGTTGGTGGCTTTTCGCAGTGAACGGGCCTTTGCCCAAGGCCGGGAACAGTTGACGGACCCGTCCAGTCAACAGGTGCTGGCGGCTGCCGAGCTGCGCGGGTTGGAGCCTGCCCTGGATGGCGCACCGTTTGTGGGTGGCGTGTTCACGGCGGGCGAAGAGGTTGGCGATTGTCACCTGTTTTGCTTGCGGCTGGAGGCGCTATTGCGCGCGTCGGGCCAGTGCCGTTTCCTGCTTGGCCGGCCGGTGACGCAATTGGTTCAGCGCCAGGGCCAGGTCGTGGCACTGCAACTGGGTGATCAGCAGCTGGACGTGGAGCAGTTGGTGCTGTGTGCCGGGCATCGCGGTCCAGGCTTGGCATTACCGGGAGTGCATATACCGGTTTACCCGCTGAAGGGCTACAGCCTGACCGCACCGATCAGCGCCGGGCACCTGCCCCCGGAGGTGAGCCTTACCGACTATGAGCGCAAGATCGTCTATGCACGCCTGGGGCAGCAGCTGCGGGTAGCGGCGATGGTGGACATTGTCGGGTTCGACGAGTCGGTGGACATGCGCCGTTTGCAGAGCATGCGGCGGCTGGCGCTGGAGACGCTGCCGAGGGCGGCGGATTATGGCCAGGCGGTGGAGTGGGCGGGGATGCGACCAGCGACACCGACCGGGGTGCCGATCATAGGTGGGACGGTGTATCGCAACCTGTGGCTGAACCTGGGGCATGGGGCGTTGGGGTTCACCTTGGCCTGTGGCAGTGCGCAGCGTTTGGCCCGGATGATGCGTTAACCGGGCCGGCCTCTTCGCGGCTAAAGCCGCTCCTACGAGGACCCCAACGGTATTCAGGCGTGTGGGTGGTCCTGTAGGAGCGGCTTTAGCCGCGAAGAGGCCGGTACAGGCGAAGAATATCTAGCGGCCAAAGCGCATCGGCCAGCCCACCACTTTCTTCGCCCGTGGCGTCGCATAGGTGCGCACTTTGGACGTGCTCAAACCCATGCGCACCAGCGATTCGGCAATGGTCACCGCTGCACTCACACCATCCACCACCGGCACGCCGGTGCGTTGGCGAATCTGCTCGTCCAGCCCGGCCATGCCGCCACAACCCAGGCAAATCACCTCGGCCTTGTCGTCACGCACGGCGCGTTCGGCCTGCCCGACAATCGCCTCCACCGCCCGCAGCGGGTCGGCTTCCAGTTCCAGCACCGCCAGCCCGCTGGCTCGCACCGAGGCGCAGCGGTCATACAGGCCCGAGAGCTTCAGGCGGTCCTCGATCAGTGGCACGGTGCGGTCGAGCGTGGTTACTACGGAATAGGCGTGGCCCAAATACATTGCCGTGCTGGCGGCGGCGTCGGTAATGTCCACCACAGGCACGTTGAGCAGTTCCTGCAGGCCTTCGCGGCCATGTTCGCCATAACCGGCCTGGATCACGGCATCGTAGGGCCCTTCAAAGGCCAGGACCCGGTCCATCACCGCGATGGCCGCCAGGTAGCTCTCGAAGTTGCCCTCCACCGATTCGGCGCCGAACCAGGGTGTGAGGCCGACGATTTCGGTACCGGGTGCGGCCACCGCACGGGCCTGTTCGGCAATGGCGTGGGTGATGGCTTCGGTAGTGTTGACGTTGGCGATCAGAATGCGCATGGGCAGTCCTCCCTGACTAATGGCTGCTGTGGTCGACGGCGATGCACTCGCCGCTGATGTCGTGGTATTGGCGGTTGCGTGGGGCGATCAACAGATAGAGGGCGGCGGCGATGCCGGCACCGATCAGCCAGGAGAACGGCGCGATACCCTGGAAGTTGGGCACCAGTGCCAGCACGATGGCCAGCAGTGCGGCCGGCACGAAGGCGGCCACGGCACGCAGGTTGATGCCCTTGCTGTAGTGATAGGCGCCGGCCGGGTGCTCGGTATACAGCTCTGGCACGTTGATGCAGCCTTTGCGCAGCAACCAGTAGTCGGACATGATCACGCCGTACAGCGGGCCGAGCAGGGCGCCCAGGCCCGATAGGAAGTACACGATCACCAGCGGGCTGTTGTACAGGTTCCACGGCAAAATCAGCACCGCCAGGGTGGCGCTGATCAGCCCGGCACGGCGGAAGTTGAGATGGCGCGGCGCCAGGTTGCTGAGTACGAAGGCCGGGGCGACGAAGTTGGCCATGATGTTCACCGCCACGGTGACGATCAGGAAGGCCAGGCAGCCGAGCACCAGGAATGGCGTGCTGGGTATGGCGGCAACGATCTGCGTCGGGCTGTCGATGATCTGGCCGTTGATCTGGAATTGCGCGCCGCACAGCACCACGGTGATCACGGCGAACACCAGGATGTTCACCGGCAGGCCCCAGAAGTTGCCGACGCGGATGGTCTTGCGGCAAGGCGAGGAGCGGGCGAAGTCACAGAAGTTCAGCACCAGGGTGCCGTAGATCGCCAGCCACAGTGCGCCGCCGGCGAAGATGTTGCGCCACATCTCGTAGCCGGTCAGCGGGATAGCCACCGACCAGGCAATGCGCGCGTCGGCCTTGAAGTACATGAACACCGCCAGGGCGGCGACGGTCAGCAGGATCACTGGCCCGGCAAAGGCCTCGTAACGGCGCACCATCTCCATGCCGTAGGCCAGGATCACCAGCTGTACCAGCCAGATCGATACGAAACATACCCAGCCCAGGCTCGACAGGCCGAGGATGCTGTCGTGGTCGTAGGCTGCAAGTTGCGGCCACACGGCGGTGAGCAGCACCCGCAGCACCACCGATGCCAGGTAGGTCTGGATGCCGAACCAGGCGATGGCGATGACGGCACGGATCAGCGCCGGGATCTGCGCGCCGTGGATGCCGAAAGCAATGCGGCTGATGACCGGGAACGGTACCCCGGTTTTCTGCCCCATATAACCCGACAGGTTCATGAAGAAGTACACCAGTGCCGCGCCGATGGCCAGCGACAGCAGAATTTGCCAGCCGCCCAGGCCGAGGGCGAACAAGCCCATGGCGAACGAATAGTTGGCGATATTGTGCACATCGTTTGTCCACAACGCGAAGATGCTGTAGCCGCCCCAGCGACGGCCTTCCATACGCGTGGGCGCCAGGTCGCGGTTATGCAGGCGCGGGCTGAGAACAAGGTCCGGCTGGTGGCCGGCAAGCGTGGACGCGGGGTGTGTGCTGGCGACGGATTGTTCAGGGGCAAGGTCGAGGCTGCTACTCATTCCGGCGGGCTCCTGATGCACATGGACTGCGATGAGCGGGCATGCGCACGGGCTCGCCATCTCGTCGGTGCAGCGTTGGCATCACAGGGTTGTGGGCGCGGCGGCTGACATTGGGTCGGCGTCGCGGATTCTTGTGTACCTATGTTTTGTTTAAGTTGTATACAAAACACGAACACACAAAAGCGAGTTCCATGCCAAAGGAAGAGCAGGTTTCAACAGGCGATCATTTCTAACTTATCTTTTTGAAAGGTAAGTTGATGAAATACAGAGAATATAAGTTGACCAAACGAACAAGTTTAAATTTTTGAAAGATTGATTAGTTGATCATTTGGTCAAAATAACGGGTGGAAAGTGTGTAACGAATTGGGGCGCTACTGAAGAAAGTGCACACAAAAATGGCACCTATGGTTACGTTTTTGTGTACAAAAAATAGTCAACTTTTCTGTGTTGACCTCTTCGCGGGCACCCCTGCAAGGAGGCCAGTACAGAGGCCAATCAATCCATTGGCGGCAACCGCCGCTTGACCGGGGTCTTCTTGATGATCGCGGTATTGGTCTCAGCCAGCACATTCATGAGGTCGAGCAGCGTGTCCAGCTGCTCCATCGAGCGCACATGCAGTCGGGCGACGAAGCAGTCTTCGCCAATGACCTTGTCGCATTCGGTGAACTCAGGGATGGCAATGATCTGGCGCTCCACTTCTTGCAGCTTCCCCGGTAGCGGACGGATGCGCACGATCGCCTGCAACTGGTAGCCAAAGGCGCGTGGGTCGACCTCCACGGTATAGCCGCGCAGCACACCACGCTCTTCCAGCCGGCGCAGGCGCTCGCTGACGCTGGGTGCGGACAGCCCGCTGACCTGCGCCAGAGCCTTGAGCGAGCGGCGCGAGTCCTCCATCAGTGCGTTGATCAATAATTGGTCAATGGCATCGGTCATGCTCACCTCATCAGGTAATTCGTGTTATCTGCCTTGATAGTAAAGGTAGGTTGGCGAAAATGCCTTGGTTATCCGCTGGATGGCCAGCCTGCAGCCTTTGCATACTGTTGCCATTATCAAAGGGAGGTTTGAGATGGACAGTTCATTGCGCCGTGGCTCGCTGGAAATGGTGGCCGCCATGCTGATTTCCGGGACCATTGGCTGGTTCGTGCTGGTGTCCGGCCAGCCGGTGCTGGATGTGGTGTTCTGGCGCTGCGTGTTCGGTGCCGTGACCTTGCTGGCGATTTGCGCCGCGTTTGGCTTTCTGCGCCCAGGCGTGATCAGCCGCACGGCATTTTTGCTGGCGATTGCCAGCGGGGTGGCCATTGTCGGCAACTGGCTGCTGTTGTTCGCTTCGTACGCACGGGCGTCGATTGCCATCGGCACGGCGGTTTACAACGTGCAGCCATTCATTCTGGTGGGGCTGGCGGCGCTGTTTCTGGGCGAAAAGATCACCTTGGCCAAGGTGACCTGGCTGAGTGTGGCGTTCCTCGGCATGCTGGCCATCGTCAGTGCCCATGGTGCTGGGCAAAGTAATGGCGAGGACTATCTGCTGGGGATTGCCCTGGCGCTGGGGGCGGCGTTTCTGTATGCAATCGCGGCCTTGATCATCAAGCGCCTGAGTGGCACGCCCCCGCACCTGATTGCGCTGATTCAGGTAACCACGGGTGTGTTGCTGCTGGCGCCATGGGTCACGCTTGGCGGGTTGCCGGTCGAAGTGCCGGCGTTGGCCAGCTTGTTGACACTGGGGATGGTGCACACCGGCCTGATGTATGTGCTGTTGTACAGCGCCATCCAGCGTTTGCCCACGGCGTTGACCGGTGCGCTGTCGTTCATTTACCCGATTGCGGCAATTCTGGTGGACTGGGTGGCGTTCGGGCACCGCCTGGCGCCGCTGCAGTGGCTGGGCGTGGGGTTGATCCTGCTGGCGGCGGCGGGCATGCAGCAGGGGTGGTGGTTCCGCTCGGCGCGGCATCCTGTAGGCGCGGGTTTACCCGCGAAGAGGCCCGCAAGGTAGAATGCCGCTTTTTGCCAGCCTGCGATCCGCCATGACCTCGCCCATCGACACCCTTGAGCAACACCTGCTTGCCGCCCTCGACCCTGCCCCACAGGAAACCCGCCGCCTGTTTCACGGGCGCGGCCGCTGCTGGCAGGGCCTGGAGCAGGTCACCGTCGACTGGCTGCAGGGCGTGCTGTCGGTCGCCTTGTTCCGTGAGCCGCCCGAAGGCCAGCTCGCCGAACTGGAAGCCATGCTGCGCAGCTTGGCCGAGCGCCCGCAGTGGACGGGGCAGGCAGTCATCATCCAGCACCGCTACCTGCCCGACAGCCCGGGCCAGTGGCTGCTGGGCGAGCCGTGCCAGCAACGCGAAGTGATCGAGGACGGCCTGACCTACCTACTGGACTTGGGCGTGCGGCAAAACAACGGCCTGTTCCTCGACATGCGCTATGGCCGCCGCTGGGTGCGCGAGCAGGCGGCGGGCAAGCGCGTGCTCAACCTGTTCGCCTATACCTGCGGCTTTTCCGTGGCAGCGATTGCCGGTGGCGCTGAGCAGGTGGTGAACCTGGACATGGCCAAGTCGGCCCTGTCGCGGGGCCGGGACAACCATCGCCTCAATGGCCACGATGCATCGCGGGTGGCGTACCTGGGGCATGAACTATTCAAGTCGTGGGGCAAGGTGCGCAAGTACGGGCCTTATGACCTGATCATCATCGACCCGCCGACCTTCCAGCGTGGCAGCTTTGTGCTGACCCAGGATTACGCAAAGATCCTGCGGCGTTTGCCGGAGTTGTTGAGCGAAGGCGGGACGGTGCTGGCGTGTGTCAACGACCCGGGCATCGGGCCGGAATTCCTGATCGAGGGAATGGCAGAGCAGGCGCCTTCGCTGGCGTTTGTCGAGCGGTTGGAAAACCCGCCGGAGTTTCCGGATGTGGACCCGGCTGGCGGGCTGAAGGCCTTGGTATTCCGTCAGGTTTGATGCTGCCCTTGCTGGAAGCTTCGCGGGCGAGCCCGCGAAAGGGCCGGTGCAGGCGAATTCAAGCCCCCAGGGCCTGCAGCGGCAGCGGGTACACCTGGGCAAAGCGGTCCACCCCGGATACCTGTAACGGCCCTTGCAGGTTGATGCGCAGCAGCGGGTCTTCGCTGATCGACTTGCCCACCTCATGGATCAGCGCGAGTGACGCATCCACATCACTGTCGTAAGTGAACTGCACCGAGAAGAACGCATAGGCGAACTGCCGCGACTGGTTGGTAACCGCCTTGATCTGACCAAACGGCACCGAGTGCACGAAGCCTTTGCCATCGCGCAGCCGCTACGGATCGTCAGGCTTTCGACTGTACCGGTATGGCCGGAATCGAGCACTACCCAGTCGCCGATGGAAATGGAATCCTCGATGAGGATGAACAACCCGGTAATCACATCGTGCACCAGCTGCTGCGAGCCGAAGCCGATGGCCAGGCCGATCACCCCGGCACCGGCCAGGAACGGCGCGACGTTGGTGCCCAGGTTGGCCATGGTGGTGATGGTGTAGATGACGATCAGGACCACTTTGATCGCATTGTGCAGCATCGGCAGGATGGTCCGCACCCGGGTGCTCGGCTGACGCGCGCTGCGGCGGCCGACGGGGGCTTGAGTGCTTCCTGGATGTCCGTATCGAGTACCACCCACAGCAGCCAGGTGACCAGCAGGATCAAGGCAATGCTCGACAGCGAGTTGCTGATCGCCTGGCCCAGGCTGTTGCTCAGGGCGAAATCGACCACCGAGAAGCCCCAGATGCGCCCCAGCAGCTCGATGAAGGTAACGGCCATGTCGATGCGCAGTAGCGCGTGGGCGAGGCTGCGCAGCAGCTCCTTACAGGGGCGTACCCGCGCATCCCTTGTATGAGCCGAGGTGAACGGCACGCTGTTGTCCGGCAGGCGGGTTACCAGTTGTTCGGCACCTTACTGGCCTGTGCCAACGACCCAGGCATCGGGCTGCAGTTCCTAATCGAAGAGTTGTCCTTGCATGCCCCGGCGCTGGCGTTCGCCGAGCGGCTGGCGAATCCGCCGGTTTTTTCGGATGCGGGCGTGGAGGAGCACTCAAGGTGATGGAGTTCTATTATAAATACGTCATTATTCATCCGTTAATGTAGGATTTATCTTACGGGTATAATTTATTTATATTCATTGTGTGAGGATTAATTGTTTTTACAATTTTTAATATTTGCAATGAAGTTGGCCGTCTACTAGGATCCGAGTTCCTATTTGGATGCGGCGCCGACAATCAGTGATCGGCTTGATCAAGGCAGGGAGAATGCCAATGTTCAACACTTACCAGCGATGGCTCGTATTGGCCGTCCTGTCCTTCGCCTTGCTATTGGTTGCGATCGACATGACGGTCCTTTACATCGCCTTGCCCACACTTACCCATGCGCTCGGGGCATCTACCTCCGAAAAGCTGTGGATCATCAACATGTATCCCCTGGTCGTCGCCGGCTTGTTGCTGGGTGCTGGCACCTTGGGTGATCGCATCGGCCACCAGCGATTGTTCGTGATCGGCCTTGTGCTGTTCGGTGCGGCGTCGCTTCTGGCTGCATTCGCGCCATCTTCTGCGCTGCTAATCCTGGCTAGGGGCGCGCTGGGCGTCGGTGCGGCGGCCATGATGCCGGCCACGCTGGCGATCATCAGCCTGACCTTCGAGGATGAGCGTGAGCGTGGTTTTGCCATCGGCGTCTGGACGGCCGTGGCTTCCGGTGGTGCAGCGATTGGTCCGCTGATAGGGGGGGCGCTGCTCGAGCATTTCTGGTGGGGTTCCGTGTTTCTGATCAACGTGCCCATCGTGCTGGTGGCCCTGGTGTTGTCCTTGCTGCTGATCAGGAACACGCAACAGGCCAACGCCGGGCCATGGGACTTGCTTGGCTCCCTTCAGGCGATGGTAGGGCTCATCAGCCTGGCGTACCTGATCAAGGAATTCGCCAAGCCCGAGCCCTCGCTGGTGGCGGCGCTGGGGGCGTTGGCCATCTGCGCGGGCTTCGGCTGGATGTTCGTGCGCGGGCAGCGCAAGCGTGGTTTTCCGTTGATCGACCTGCAGATTTTCCGCAGCCCCGCGTTCTCCTCTGCGGTCATCGCCAGCCTGGCCGCGGCCGGCTGCCTGATGGGCATCAACCTGGTACTGAGCCAGCGCCTGCAACTGGTTGTCGGGCTATCCCCGCTCGAGACCGGCCTTTATTTCCTGCCCCTTTCCGTGGGAGCGATCGTGGCCGGTCCGTTAAGCGGCTGGTTGCTGCCCAAGGTCCGTTGTGATCGGTTCCTGGTGCTCGCACTGTTGATCTACGCCGGTGCCATTGGCCTGTTCATGTACAGTTTCAGCCAGTCGGTCGCCCTGCAACTGCTGCTGCTGTTCGTCATGGGTGCTTGCGTAGGGGCGAGTATGACCGGGGCGTCCACCACCATCATGGCCAGCGCGCCGCCGGAGCGAGCGGGGATGGCCGCTTCGGCCGAGGAAATTTCCTACGAGCTGGGAGGAGGGTTGGGCATCGCCTTCATGGGTAGCCTGATGTCGGTGGTGTACAGCCGCTCGCTGGTCGTGCCCGAGCAGGCCGCCGACGCGGCGCGCCTGCAGGACGGGATCGACAGCGCGCTAGCCGCTGCCGCGCAAATGCCCGCCCCGCTGGGGCAGGAAATCGCTGTGAATGCGCGATTGGCGTTCGACCAAGCGGTGTCCTCGGTAATGATGGCCACCATGGGGGTACTCGTGGTCATCGCACTGTTGGTGTTTGTGAACTTTCGAAGGTATTCGACAGTTTCTGCCGAACAGCAAGTTTCTTCTTAATTTAGTCAAATAATGCTCGGCCCGGAACTGTTTAGTTGAATAGTTTCGGGTCTGGATTTGTGCTGCTTTAAATTTGGAGAGGTGGCATGCGCCTATTATTGGGGCAATTGTATGATCAGCGTGCGGCCTTGCATCTGGAACAGCGTTATGTCGGCGAAGTCCTGATACCGCAGGAGCATCTAATGTGGTGTTTCAGAGAGAGGGCTTTTGACAGGCGCATAAAAAATCCGATGCTCGTTTCCAAGCGTCGGATTTTGCGGCCTACAGGCTAAAGGTCAATGAGTCTGTCTTAACTGACTGGCATTAGGCCAGATGCCCCCTTACGGCTATTGGTTGGTATAGATCTGGTCAAACACCCCACCATCATTGAAGTGGGTCTTCTGCACGGTGCGCCAGTCACCGAAGGTTTTCTCCACCGACAGGAAGTCCACTTTCGGGAAGCGGTCGGTGTACTTGGCCAGTACCGTCGCATCACGCGGGCGCAGGTAGTTGTTGGCGGCGATCTCCTGGGCTGCGGGTGACCACAGGTACTTCAGGTATTCCTCGGCTACGGCCTGGGTGCCTTTCCTGGCCACCACCTTGTCGACCACCGTCACCGGTGGCTCGGCTTCGGCCGATACGCTTGGGTAAACGACTTCGAACTGGTCGCGGCCGAACTCGCGGGCGATCATCTCGGCTTCGTTTTCGAAGGTGACCAGTACGTCACCGATCTGGTTGGTCATGAACGTGGTGGTGGCCGCACGGCCACCGGTGTCCAGCACGGGTGCCTGCTTGAACAGCTTGCCGACGAAGTCGCGGGCTTTGCTTTCATCGCCGCCTTGCTTGAGTACGTAGCCCCAGGCCGACAGGTAGGTATAGCGGCCATTACCCGAGGTTTTCGGGTTGGGCACGATCACCTGCACACCGTCCTTGAGCAGGTCGGGCCAGTCTTTCAGGGCTTTCGGGTTGCCCTTGCGCACGATGAACACAGTGGCCGAGGTGAACGGCGCGCTGTTGTTCGGCAGGCGGGTTACCCAGTTGTCGGGCACCAGCTTGCCGTTGTCTGCCAGGGCGTTGATGTCGGTGGCCATGTTCATGGTGATGACATCGGCCGGCAGGCCATCGATCACCGCACGGGCCTGCTTGCTCGAGCCGCCGAAGGACATCTGCACGTTGACCTTCTCGTTGTGCTCGGCTTCCCAGTGCTTCTGGAAGGCCGGGTTGTAGTCCTTGTAGAAGTCGCGCATCACGTCGTAGGAAACGTTGAGCAGGGTGGGGGCGGCCTGGGCGAGGTTGCCCAGGGCCAGGCCTGCGGCGAGCAGCGAGGCGGTGAAGAGTTTTTTCACGATGCTTCCTTGTTCTTGAAGGTTGTTGGGGCAGATTGCCAGCGACTATAGCGGGTGGGTTTATACGGGTTAAAGAACAAAAAATGCTTTGGTTATGCTTCTGCCCGTGCCGGCCTCTTCGCGGGTAAACCCGCTCCTACAGGGACCGCGCACGGTCCGGGCCTGTGGTTATCCTGTAGGGGCGCGTTTACCCGCGAAGAGCCCGGCGCAGGCGCTATCACGCTTTGGGAAACAACCCATTCCCACAGCGAGAGCAGAACGCCGCCCCAGGCTCGTGGGTCTTCTTGTGGCAGGTCGGGCAATCATGCTGCAGCTGCTCCCCGCGCATGGCATTGGCTAGCTCGGCAGTGAAGATGCCGGTCGGCACGGCGATGATCGAGTAACCGGTGATCATCACCAGCGACGACAGCACCTGCCCCAGCGGGGTCTTCGGCACGATGTCGCCAAAGCCCACTGTGGTCAGGGTGACGATGGCCCAGTAGATGCCTTTGGGGATGCTGGTAAAGCCATGCTCAGGCCCTTCGATCACGTACATCAGCGTGCCGAACACCGTCACCAGCGTCGATACCGTCACCAGGAACACGATGATCTTCTGCTTGCTGCCGCGCAGCGCTTCCAGCAGGTAGTTGGCCTGCTTCAGGTACTGGCCGAGCTTGAGCACGCGGAAGATCCGCAGCATCCGTATCACGCGGATGATCAACAGGTACTGGGCGTCGCTGTAGTACAGCGCGAGGATCCCCGGCACGATCGCCAGTAAATCGACCAGGCCGTAGAAACTGAAGGCGTAGCGCAGCGGCTTGGGCGAGCAGTACAGGCGGGTGATGTATTCGGCCAGGAATATCGCGGTAAAGCCCCACTCGATGCCAGCCAACAGGCCGGCGTAGCCTTGGTGCACCTCGTCGATGCTGTCGAGAATGACGGTGACCAGGCTGGCCAGGATGATCAGCAGGAGGATCTTGTCGAAGCGGCGACCGGCTACGGTGTCGGTCTGGAAGACCATGATGTAGAGGCGTTCGCGTAAAGATTGCGAAGACATGGGATACCTGATGCTTGACGTTGATGATCAACACTAAAGTGCGCGGGTGAGATGCACAAGCCGACGCAGAGCTGGCGAACTGGTAGAAATGCCAGTAGGCGGTGAGTGAAAAAACGCTAATCATGAGAACCGCAGGGTTGATCGGAGCGTGGCTATGTCAAATTCAAGGCAGCATCGTGCACGCGTTGGCTTGTTTTATCAGTTAGATCAGATGGTTTGTGTCTCTGGTCAAGATAATGAACGCCTGCTGCAGGCTGGAGGGCAGGCATTGTTTCAGAAAGACGCCTCTTCAGCTTTATTGCTGGTCGATGGTGCAAATACCGTGAGTGCGACTGTGCGGTGTGATCATTTTGTGAATGAAGCGTTTTCTGCCTATGGATATTCAGCGATAAGCAACGGCAGGCCAATGATCGGGTTCAACGGTCAGTGGCGTGACCTGGTCACTACAGCTTACCCGTTGGGTAATGGCCATCGATTCTACATCCCATCACTTCGGCGTTTCAGTCGTGCTGATAGCTTGAGCCCCTTTGGTGATGGCGGGATCAATGCCTACTGTTATTGCAGCGGTGACCCTGTGAATCGTGTGGATCCAACAGGACAGTCTTGGGCACTGCTAGGACGAATTGGAACTAAACTTTTGAGTTTTCTGCCCGGACGAATGGTAAATAGGGTTATGAGAGTTTTGCCCGGTCATGTAAGACAAGCGGCGGCCCTCGAGAATTCGGTCCAAGGCATAAACGTTAGCGCAAGCCTCTCAGAGCATTTATTGCCCCGCTCTTTGGCGCCTGTTGTCCAGGATGGGTTAAATCGGCATCAATCTGTATGGATCTATAAACCGGTTACTGATGGTAGGACCATGGTTGTGCATTACGGGGAGATGGGGCTCCGACAGAGCGTTTCGATGAGGCTTGAACCAAGGGCAATGGTCGAAGGTTGGATTAAGGATGGTGTGGTGGTGCAGGCTTCGGGTGTAAGAGCGGCGAACATGAGGGAGGCAGGTTTTACTTTCGGTGGATACAGACAGGATGTAAATGGGAGGTGGATTTTTCAGCCCTATAGAATACCGCGCTCTCCACGTGGGTGACACTAAGTTCTGGGTGTATCAATTCCCTTTCAGGTGGCGAGAGGCTCAATGAGCCTCCCTATCAGTTTATGGCTATCTCAATCGTCGCTTTATGTCTTGGCTTTGACTGCTGTCGAACAGTGAGTGTGAAGCACGGCTACCCAGGAGCATCAGCCAGCAAGCGACGACAAAGGGCGCGGTAAGTCCTGGTATGGGCAGGTGTGTGAACATCGAATGCAGCAGCAGTGCCAAAACTATCGCAGCCAGTGTTACCCAGGCTCTTTCATGCTGGCGGCTGAAGGCTAACGCCGCCAATGCCGCATTGAACCCGTACAGCCCCAGCCACGCCGCCTGTGCCTGATCGGCGAGCAACGCCACGCCGCCACCAATGGCTGAACCGATTACAGCCCACATCGCCGCATAGGGATTGGTAATGAACATGCCGACGATGATCAACAACCCGGCCAAGGGCTGGTCGAGCAGGAAGATCTGGCCTATGCCGCGGGCCAACGCGTACAGCGGGTCAGCTTCGACGAAGCCGCTGGGCGAGGGGCTGGCGATTAGCAGTGTGGCCCAGCCGAGCATGACGAAGGGGGCGGTGTAGGCGACCAGCAACTTGCCGCCGCGCTTGCGCCACTGGTGCGTGATGATGCTGGACAGGCCGCCGGCGGCGATGATCAGGGGGGGCAATATGGCCGACCAGGGCAGCACGGCGCTGATCAGGGTGCCGATCAGCACGCCGTTGTAGCAGTACAGCCCGGCCTGGCGGTCGGCACGGTCATAGCCGCGTGCCTGGGCGGTGAGCAGGCCGGCCAGGGCGCCAAGCAGCGCACCGCCGACCAGGTTGGGCGCCGTCAGCAGGATGGCCAGCAGGCAGCACAGGCCGCACAGGGGGTTGCGCAGCAGCAGCACCTGGCTGAAGCCGTTGAGTAACGCCGTGGCCCAGTCGGGGCACGGGTTGACGAAATTTTTGGTGTACATGGGGCAGTCAGTGAGGTTGATGGGGGAGCGGTGGGCCTCTTTGGGCCTCGGTTTTCCGCGGTCGGGTAGAGCGGCCTTGTGTCGCGAAAGGGGCGCAACGCGCCCCGGCAATCTCAGATCAAAGTCTCGATCCGCAGCGTGTTAGTCGTACCCGGCTTGCCGAAAGGCACGCCAGCGGTGATCAGCAGCGTGTCGCCACGGCTGGCCATGCCTTGCGCCTGGGCAATTTCCAGCGCAGTAGACACAACCTCATCCACCTGACGCAGGCGGTCGTTGACCACCGAATGCACACCCCAGGCCACGCTCAGGCGCCGCGCGGTGTTCAGGTTGGGCGTCAGATTGAGGATCGGTGCCCGTGGCCGCTCGCGCGCCGCGCGCAGGGTCGAGGCGCCCGACTCGCTGTAGTTGACCAGCACCGCCACCGGCAGAATGCCGCTGATTCGGCGGATGGCGCAGCTGATGGCATCCGACACGGTCGCTTCGGCCTTTGGCCGGCTGACGTCGAGCTGGGCCTGGTAGTCCGGGCCGTTTTCAACCTGGCGGATGATCTTGCTCATCATCTGCACGGCTTCCAGCGGGTAGTCGCCCGACGCCGTCTCGGCCGACAGCATCACAGCATCGGCACCTTCGGCCACCGCGTTGGCCACGTCGGTGACTTCGGCACGGGTTGGCGCTGGCGAGAAACGCATCGACTCGAGCATCTGCGTGGCCACCACCACGGGTTTGCCCAGCTGGCGGCAGGTGCCGATGATGCGCTTCTGGATCTGCGGCACGCTTTCGGCCGGTACTTCCACGCCCAGGTCACCACGGGCCACCATGATCGCGTCTGCCAGCTCGGCGATGGCTTGCAGTTGTTCTACTGCCGATGGCTTCTCGATCTTGGCCATCAGGTAGGCGCGGTCGCCAATCAGCTGGCGCGCTTCGACGATGTCTTCCGGGCGCTGCACGAACGACAGGGCGACCCAGTCCACACCCAGCTCCAGGCCAAAGGCCAGGTCGCGGCGGTCTTTTTCGGTGAGCGGGGAGAGGTCTAGCACCGCTTGCGGTACGTTGACGCCCTTGCGGTCGGAAAGCTCGCCACCGTTCAACACCTCGGTGTCGATGGCGTCGCTGTGCTTGGCGGTCACGCGCAGGCGCAGCTTGCCGTCGTCCAGCAGCAGGTCCATGCCGGGTTCGAGGGCGGCGATGATTTCGGGGTGCGGCAGGTTGACCCGGCGGCTGTCGCCCGGGGTTTTGTCCAGGTCCAGGCGCAGGGCCTGGCCGCGTTGCAGCTGCACCTTGCCTTCGGCAAAGCGACCAACGCGCAGCTTCGGCCCTTGCAGGTCCATGAGGATGCCCAGCGGGTAGTTCAGTTGTTGTTCGACTTCGCGGATCCACTGGTAGCGCAGGGCGTGGTCGGCATGCTCGCCATGGCTGAAGTTGAGGCGGAAGATGTTCACCCCGGCTTCGACCAGCTGGCGGATATCGTCGATGCCGTTGATCGCAGGGCCAAGGGTGGCAAGGATCTTTACTTTTTTATCAGGCGTCATGATTGGGCAGTCTCGAGGATCAGGATGGCGCGGAAGTCGTTGACGTTGGTGCGGGTCGGTTCGGTGACGATCAGCGCATCCAGCGCGGCGAAGTAGCCGTAGCCGTTGTTGTTGTCCAGCTCGTCGCTGGCCGACAGGCCCAATGCTTCGGCGCGGTCGTAGCTGGTTGGGGTCATCAAGGCGCCGGCGTTTTCTTCCGAGCCATCGATACCATCGGTGTCGCCGGCCAGGGCGTATACGCCCGGCAGGCCTTTCAGGCTTTCGGTGAGGCTGAGCAGGAACTCGGCGTTGCGCCCGCCACGGCCATTGCCGCGCACGGTCACAGTGGTTTCGCCGCCCGACAGGATCACGCAGGGCGCTTTGAGCGGCTGGCCGTGCTGAACGATTTGTCGGGCGATACCGGCATGCACCTTGGCCACTTCGCGTGATTCGCCTTCCAGGTCGCCGAGGATCAGCGGGCTGAAGCCGGCCTGACGGGCTTTGACCGCGGCGGCCTCGAGCGACTGCTGGGGTTTGGCGATCAACTGGAAGTGGCTGCGGGCCAAGGCCGGGTCATCGGCCTTGACGGTTTCCGAGGCCGGGTTGTTCAGCCAATCGATGACCGCTTTGGGCGCTTCGATGTTGTAGCGTTTGAGGATGGCCAGGGCGTCGGCCGAGGTGCTCGGGTCGGCCACGGTGGGGCCGGAGGCAATTACCGTGGCGAGGTCGCCCGGTACATCGGAAATGGCATAGGTGTAGACCGTGGCCGGCCAGCAGGCCTTGGCCAGGCGCCCGCCCTTGATCGCCGAGAGGTGCTTGCGCACGCAGTTCATCTCGCCGATGGTGGCGCCGGATTTCAGCAGTGCCTTGTTGATCTGCTGCTTGTCGGCCAGGGTCAGGCCTTCGGCAGGCAGGGCCAGCAGCGCCGAGCCACCGCCAGACAGCAGGAAGATGACGCGGTCTTCTTCGTTGAGGTTGCTGACCAGTTCCAGCACGCGCTTGGCCACCGCCAGGCCGGCAGCGTCCGGGACCGGGTGGGCGGCTTCGACCACCTCGATCTTCTGGCAGTTGGCGCCGTGGCCGTAACGGGTCACGACCAGGCCGGAGACTTCGCCCTGCCAGCTTTTCTCGACCACTTCGGCCATGGCGGCTGCGGCCTTGCCGGCGCCGATGACGATAACCCGGCCGCTGCGATCGGCGGGCAGGTAGGGTTCGAGGACTTGACGGGGGTGGGCGGCGGCGATGGCTGTGTCGAACAGCTCGCGGAGAAGTTTTTGCGGATCGACCGACATGGCAGGCTCCCAATTATTGTTGTTCTGCAGAATCAAAAACGCCCCTGGAACTGCCTCCGTGCAGGCCGAACCAGGGGCGGGTGTTGCTCGATGCCACCATTGGGCCTGTGGTCGCAGGTTCAACGGCGTTGGCTTCTTCGTGGGCAAGCACGCTCCTACATGCACAGCTTTGAGCGATTGTGCGGTCTTTGGTAGGAGCGGGTTTACCCGCGAAGAGGCCAGTGAGGCTAAAAACGATTTATTTGTCGTCGCGGATCGAGAAGTTGGCCATGTGCTCCAGGCCTTTGATCAGCGCCGAGTGGTCCCAGTTGCCGCCGCCCAGAGCCTGGCAGGTGTTGAACACTTGCTGGGCATTGGAGGTGTTGGGCAGGTTGATGCCCAGTTCCTTGGCGCCTTGCAGGGCCAGGTTCAGGTCCTTCTGGTGCAGATTGATGCGGAAGCCTGGGTCGAAGGTGCCCTTGATCATGCGCTCGGCGTGCACTTCGAGGATTTTCGACGAAGCAAAGCCGCCCATCAGTGCTTCACGCACCTTGGCAGGGTCGGCGCCGTTCTTGGCGGCGAACAGCAGGGCTTCGGCCACGGCCTGGATATTCAGGGCGACAATGATCTGGTTGGCGACCTTGGCGGTCTGGCCGTCACCGTTGCCACCGACGCGGGTGATGTTCTTGCCCATGGCTTCGAACAGCGGCAGGGTGCGCTCGAAGGCGTTCGGGCAGCCACCGACCATGATGCTCAGGGTCGCCGCCTTGGCACCGACTTCACCACCGGACACCGGGGCGTCCAGGTAGGCGGCGCCGGTGGCCTTGATCTTCTCGGCGAAGGCTTTGGTAGCGGTAGGGGAGATCGAGCTCATGTCGATCACCACCTTGTTCGGGCCAACGCCTTCGGCCACGCCGTTTTCACCGAACAGGACGCTTTCGACCTGCGGAGTGTCGGGAACCATGACGATGATGAATTCGGCTTCCTGGGCAACTTCTTTCGGGTTGGCCAGGGCCACGGCACCGGCGGCGATCAGGTCGGCTGGCGCGGCGTCGTGGTGGGTGGAAACGAAGATGCTGTGACCTGCCTTTTGCAGGTTCTGGGCCATGGGCTTGCCCATGATGCCGGTGCCGATGAAACCGATTTTAGCCATGAGAAATTACCTCTTTGTAATTGTGATATCTCAAGCAAGCTTTGGCCCCCTGTGGGAGCGGGCTCGCCCGCGAAGCAGACAACTCGGTGGATGGCACCGGCTTTGCCGGTGTTCGCGGGCGAGCCCGCTCCCACAGGGTCCCGAGTTGTTCCTCAGATTGCGTTATGGGTCTTCAGCCAGCCCAGGCCCGCTTCGGTGGTGGTCAGCGGCTTGTACTCCGCGCCCACCCAGCCCTGGTAGCCAATGCGGTCCAGGTGTTCGAACAGGAAGCGGTAGTTGATCTCGCCGGTGCCTGGTTCGTTGCGGCCGGGGTTGTCGGCCAGCTGGATGTGGTTGATCAGCTTCAGGTTGGCTTCCATGGTGCGAGCCAGGTCACCTTCCATGATCTGCATGTGGTAGATGTCGTACTGCAGGAACAGGTTGTCGCTGCCCACTTCGGCCTGGATTTCCAGGGCCTGTTGGGTGGTGTTCAGGTAGAAGCCCGGGATGTCGCGGGTGTTGATCATTTCCATGACCAGGCGGATCCCGGCGCCCTTGAGCTTGTCAGCGGCGTAGCGCAGGTTCTCGACGAAGGTCTTGCGCACGGTAGCGCAGTCCGGGCCTTGTGGGCGGATGCCGGCCAGGGCGTTGACCTGGGTATTGCCCAGCACCTTGGCGTACTCGATGGCCTTGTCGACACCGGCACGGAACTCTTCGATGCGGTCAGGGTGGCAGGTGATACCGCGCTCACCTTTGGCCCAGTCGCCGGCAGGCAGGTTGAACAGCACCTGGGTCAGGCCGTTGGCTTCCAGCTGCTGCTTGATGTCGGCAGCGCTGAAGTCGTATGGGAACAGGTATTCGACGCCGCTGAAACCAGCATCGGCGGCAGCCTTGAAGCGGGCCAGGAAGTCCTGTTCGGTGAACAGCATGGACAGGTTGGCAGCGAAGCGAGGCATGAGTTGTCTCCTTGCGATGAAGGCCCCCAGGGCGTGCCTGGGGGCGTCAGGCGATCAGTCCAGCAGCGAGATGGCGGTTGGCGCGTCGTTGCCGACCAGGGCCAGGTCTTCGAACTCGTTGACCGCGTTGATCTCGGTGCCCATGGAAATGTTGGTCACACGCTCGAGAATCACTTCAACCACCACCGGCACGCGGAACTCTTCGGCCATCTTCTGTGCCTTGAGCAGGGCAGGGGCGATTTCTGCTGGCTCGAACACACGGATGGCCTTGCAACCCAGGCCTTCGACCACGGCGACGTGGTCGACACCGTAGGTGGCAGCGTCGGTCGAGTTGATGTTCTCGAACGCCAGTTGTACACAGTAATCCATGTCGAAGCCACGCTGCGCCTGGCGGATCAGGCCCAGGTAGGCGTTGTTCACCAGTACGTGGACGTACGGCAGGTTGAACTGTGCGCCTACCGCCAGTTCTTCGATCATGAACTGGAAGTCGTAGTCACCTGACAGCGCCACAACCTTGCGCTTCGGATCGGCTTTCACCACGCCCAGCGCAGCAGGGATGGTCCAGCCCAGCGGGCCGGCCTGGCCGCAGTTGATCCAGTGGCGAGGCTTGTACACATGCAGGAACTGCGCGCCGGCAATCTGCGACAGGCCGATGGTGCTGACGTAGCAGGTGTCTTTGCCGAATACCTGGTTCATTTCTTCGTAGACGCGCTGCGGCTTGACCGGCACGTTGTCGAAGTGGGTCTTGCGCTGCAGGCTCGACTTGCGCTCCTGGCACTCTTCCAGCCAGGCCTTGCGGCACTTGAGCTTGCCGGCGGCTTTCCACTCGCGGGCCACTTCCAGGAACACGTCCAGTGCCTTGCCGGCATCGGAAACGATGCCCAGGTCCGGGGTGAACACGCGGCCGATCTGGGTCGGTTCGATGTCGACGTGTACGAACTTGCGGCCTTCGGTGTAGACATCGACGGAACCGGTGTGGCGGTTGGCCCAGCGGTTACCGATACCGAATACCAGGTCGGATTTCAGCAGGGTTGCGTTGCCATAGCGGTGCGAGGTCTGCAGGCCGACCATGCCGACCATCTGTGCGTGGTCGTCCGGGATGGTGCCCCAGCCCATCAGGGTCGGGATCACGGGTACGCCGGTCAGTTCGGCGAATTCGACCAGCTTGTCGCTGGCGTCGGCGTTGATGATGCCGCCACCGGCTACCAGCAGTGGGCGCTCGGCGTCATTGAGCAGGGCCAGGGCTTTTTCGGCCTGTACGCGTGTGGCGGACGGTTTGTGCACGGGCAGCGGTTCGTAGGCGTCGATGTCGAATTCGATTTCGGCCATCTGCACGTCGAAAGGCAGGTCGATCAGCACCGGGCCTGGGCGGCCGGTACGCATTTCATAGAAGGCCTTCTGGAAGGCGTAAGGCACCTGGCCTGGCTCCAGAACGGTGGTCGCCCACTTGGTCACTGGCTTGACGATGTTGGTGATGTCGACGGCCTGGAAGTCTTCCTTGTGCAGGCGCGCACGGGGCGCCTGGCCAGTGATGCACAGAATCGGGATGGAGTCGGCCGAGGCACTGTACAGGCCGGTGACCATGTCGGTGCCGGCAGGGCCGGAAGTGCCGATGCACACACCGATGTTGCCCGGGTTGGCGCGGGTGTAGCCCTCGGCCATGTGCGAGGCACCTTCGACGTGACGAGCGAGGACGTGATCGATGCCACCGACTTTCTTCAGGGCCGAATACAACGGGTTGATGGCAGCCCCCGGGATGCCGAACGCGGTATCTACACCTTCACGGCGCATGACCAGAACGGCTGCATCGATTGCTCTCATTTTGCTCATGGTTTGTGCCTCATCGATTTTGTAATTGTATACAACTTGCTTTGCGACAGAGTGTATTCACGCCTGGCGGCTTAGGTCAATGGGTTTTCATCGGCTAAGCTGGCTTTCGTCAGAGCGCCCGTGAAAACGGGGGTTTGCGCCATCGCATACGATCGTTTCAAAATATTGTATACAAAAAAATCTCTCGTTGTGTTCTATTTGTTCGATCGGTTTTCAACTGCCCTTAGGGCTTCTCACAACAAGAAGAGGACCTTTCCATGAACGTTCTTAACCTGAAAGTCGCCGTCAGCCTGGTGAATGCCGCGCTGGTGGCGGGCCGCAAGATCAATGCCGCGCCGCTGACCGTGGCGGTGCTGGATGCCGGCGGGCACCTGTTGGCGCTGCAGCGCGAAGATGGCGCGAGCCTGATTCGGCCTGAAGTGGCCACTGGCAAAGCCTGGGGTGCGATTGCCCTGGGCAAGGGGTCGCGCTTGCTGGCGCTGGATGCGCAGCAGCGGCCAGCTTTTTTTGCCGCCTTGAACGGGATGGGTGAGCGGCCGGTGGTGCCGGCGCCGGGTGGGGTGCTGATTCGTGATCAGGACGGCAAGTTGCTGGGTGCTGTGGGGATCAGCGGCGATACGTCGGATATTGACGAGCAGTGTGCGATCAGTGCGATCGAGGAGGTGGGGTTGCGGGCAGATGCCGGGGTAGCGGCGTAAGGCTCAAGTCAGCAGGGGCCGCTTTGCGGCCCATTCGCGACACAAGGCCGCTCCCACAGGGGCGTGCGACCCCAGTGGAATGCGGTCCCCATTGTCCATCTCAGGCCACCTCTGGCTCACATCCCTTGAGCACCATGCGGATAATGGTTTCGGCCGCCGCGTCATAATCACTGTCGGCCAGCTTGGCCTTGCCGGTCACCGCAGAAATCTGCCAGTCGAAGTCCGCATAGGTCTGGGTCGCCGCCCAGATGCTGAACATCAGGTGATGCGCGTCCACATGGGCGATCTGCCCGCGGTCGATCCAGCGCTGGATGCACTCGATGTTGTGTCGGGCCTGCTCGTTCAACTGCTCTACTTGGTTCGGTGACAGGTGCGGTGCGCCATGCATGATCTCGCTGGCGAACACCTTGGACGCATGGGGCAGATCACGCGAAATGCGAATCTTCGAACGAATGTACGCACTCAGCACTTCTTTCGGGTCGCCGTCTGCATTGAACGGCGTGGATGCCTGCATGATCGGCGCGATGATGCTTTCCAGGACCTCACGGTAAAGGTTGTCCTTGGACTTGAAGTAGTAATACACGTTCGGCTTGGGCAGGCCGGCCTTGGCCGCGATATCGCTGGTCTTGGTGGCGGCGAAGCCCTTGTCGGCGAATTCCTCGCTGGCCGCGCGCAGGATCAATTCCTTGTTGCGCTCGCGAATGGTGCTCATGGTCAGGGATCTTCCTCGTGTCTGGCCACCTCTAAGGGGGATCGGGCATGGTAGCACCGGCCTCGACGGGCGCTCAAGGCAGCGGCTTTGGGCTAGAATCCGGCACATTGACTTATTTGGATACAAGCAAACATGGCAGGAAGCAGTCTACTGGTACTGATCGACGATATCGCCACGCTGCTGGATGACGTCTCTCTGATGACCAAGGTGGCGGCAAAAAAAACCGCAGGCGTGCTGGGTGATGACCTGGCGTTGAATGCTCAGCAGGTCACCGGCGTGCGCGCCGATCGCGAACTTCCGGTTGTCTGGGCGGTGGCCAAGGGGTCGTTCGTCAACAAGGCGATCCTGGTACCGGCCGCGCTGCTGATCAGTGCGTTCATACCCTGGGCGGTTACGCCGTTGTTGATGCTGGGTGGCGCGTTCCTGTGCTTCGAGGGTTTCGAGAAGCTGGCGCACAAGTTCTTGCACAGCAAGGAAGAGGATGAGGCACAGCACGAGGCGCGCAAGGAGGCCGTTGCCGATGCCAGTGTTGACCTGGTGGCTTTTGAAAAAGCCAAGATCAAGGGGGCTGTGCGTACCGACTTCATCCTTTTTGTCTACCATCCTAAAGTGCACAATACGGCTTCCTTCCCTACCTTTTAAGCAGCTCCCCCGTTCCACACGGAGGCCATCCCTCACCGCCTTTCCAATGCTCCGCTGCTATAGCTAGGGCAAGGCTCGATGCTCAAATCTGCTGGCGTGTTAAGAGGCAGCTCGAAGCAACACACTCCAAATCCCTTCCTATCCTGCGCTTGGTGCGATTTTGCGAGAGCACCATGCTTGATGGCTGTTATCCATCTACCAACTGCTTGGAAGCGACCCCTCGTTGCGCTGATTACTTGTCTTTTATTTGCCTTGGGCAATATATGAATAATTAATCAATAATTAAATTAAAATTGCTGGTTATATTTATTGTTGTGTCAGTAAGAAAATGTTCTAAAGTTAGGTGAATTATTTCTTGCGATGGCGTAGGCTAATCTTTATCGTTTGCGCCATGAAGATTGTTAATATCAGAACGCAAGGTAAGTTAAAGTTATGTCCAGTGCTGTTTTCCAAAGATGGAAGTATTGCAGAGCTACCAAGTTCTTATTTAAAGGCTAAGGCTGAAACTAATAAGCATCCACTTCCGGTAATCCTTTTATATGCCGATCATATCAAGGGCTTTTGTGAGCATCTTGAGGGTTTAGGTGTTTATCAGGGGTATACTGTTGATGATATTTTGTGCGGTATTTCTCGCACTGTAATAAGTGCATATTTGGTCTTGCTTAAAGGTCAAGGGCTCGAAGCTGCCTATATTAGGCTGCGGGAAACAATTATAAAGGGGCTGTTTGTCTGGCTCGCGTCGAGCGAAGGTGGTCGAGTTAGGAAAAGTAGTGGCTTCGAAAATACAGGGCTAGACACGCCGAAACCGAAAAGGAAAAGGCCAAGGTATGTCACTCAAGAGCAAGTCTGTAAGTTACTTGAAGGGATGTATTGGGAATCGCACCGATGCGCCGTCCACACATTATATGATCTGGGTCTGCGTGTATCAGAATTAATAAGGATTACTAAGGATGACATAGATGAGTTAGAAGGGTTGCCAGCTGAATTGGCTTACCTTCCTCTTACGGTGCGAGGAAGTAAAGGGCGCGCGGGAGTTCCAAAGGAACGAACTGTAATAATTACTCGTGCGATGTATTCTAGAATCAAGAAGTACCATAGTTCTTCCCGTTATCGGTTTGCGTATTGTAAGGATGCTAAGCCTGCGTTTTTGAATTCTTTTGGAAAACCGATCACCGTCAAGGGAATTCAGAAGCTCATAGCCGACACTGCCAAAAGAGTTGGATTTAAACCAAGAACAGTGAGTCCTCACCGATTGAGGCATGGTACGGCTCTCACTTTCCTAACTGGAGAGCTTGGTGATGATCACGTTCAAAAGTTGATATTAATTAAGGAGCAGTTAGGTCATGAGTTTTTGTCCACGACCAATATTTATGCAGGCGTTTCTCCTATGCTGTTTGTTGATGAGCTAGGCGTTAAGTACGTAAAGCCGAGATATATTGAGGCCAGCAAAATTTATCAAGCGACCTATCTGTCGCGTAGCAAAGAGAAAAAATGAGCCGTGACCTACTCTGTATTTGAACATAGCCTGCCTATTGCAACTCAAGATAATCCTTTGGCTGAAGTTCACGCAATCTTCGATGCAAGTATAGCTAGGTACACTGTTCCAGCTACTAAATCAACGTACAAGGGGGCGAAAAGTCTAGTCATAAACTTTCTAGCTTCCGATGTCAGATTTGCAGGCAAAGTGATACGCGTAGGGCAGGAGATAGACCAATACTTTTTGGTTCATCTCAAAAACCACATGGATTTTCAGCCCTACTCTTCGTCATACCGGGCGACAGTTTTATCCGCTGTGCGCGGAGTTCTCTCATATGCAGTCGTGAATTCATTTTATGATTACCGGAGCTTTTTGGATGTAGTCCTTGATCCTACCTTCCGGGAAACTTCGACGCGGAATTCGTTCTCAGAGAGCGAGTTTCAGAGTTTCGATAGGGCGCTCGATGAAGAAATCACCTTTGTCGAAAGCAAGCTTATGTCGGGATACATACCTACCGGATGTGGACGGCCCCCGGATTTTGTCGGTACTCGTTTTGCTCCAGGATGGAGCGATGATGAAAACAATTTGAAATGGTGGTTCGAGAATAAGCTTGACTGTGAGCCTTTTGTTTACTCTAAAACCATGAGTCATGCTCAAAAGAAATTCTACATGGCTGCAAAGAAACATGGCGGAACAAGAGTTCTCTTCCTTCGATGGGGTGTGATTATGGGGCTTGATGCTTATGTGATTATGCCTTTTTTATTCAAGCTTGTAACTTGGACAGGCTTAAATGCAACCCCTGCGCAATCTCTTAAGACAACTGACTACATCAAATCTCATCCTCTAACCGGTAAGCCTTGTATCTATTACTGGAAAGGTAGGGGGCAGGGTGATACAGATCTGCATGAGGGTCTCTTGACCGGTAATTTAGATAAAGTCAGTGCTGAAAAGCAAGATGTCATGCCTCTTGAGGTTAAGCAGTCTAGTAAAATTGAAGAAATCTGGAATCGAGTTCTTGATATCACAGGGTCTATTCGACCTGAGGTTGTTGATGGTGAAGAAGACTACCTGTTCATTTATATGCCTACACATGGGCCTGCATCGGGGCAGGTAAGAAACTTGCTCCAGCCTAATAGGTATATGTTTGAATGGTGCCGATATATGGTTGATAAATATGACTTGCGAGATGATCATGGTGAGGCTCTTGAAATTAACATCTCCCGGTTGCGGCCATCATTAGTGTCCAGGCTTTTGGGGGCGGGAGTAGACATTTCCGTAATTCAAGCGATTCTTGGACATAGCGATGTTGTTACTACAATGAGATACATTGCTGCGCATAATTTTGCTCCGAAAGCTAGGCGAGAGCTCCACAAGTGCCTTTCTAATATTCGAAAGAATAGGGAGGAGCAAATTAGGCACCCCAAAGAAATTGCAATGAAGAAAACTAATAATCCGGCAATTATTTTTTCTACTGCAACAGCGCTTTGTCTCGATGTGTATAACCCGCCAGCCCGAATTAAGAAGGCAACAGGGTGGGTAGAAGGGCAGGCATGCACAAATTTCAATATGTGCTTGAGATGTTCGAAGGTTGTCATTTTGGAAGAGCACTTGCCTAGACTATTTGCAATGCAGCGGGGTTATAAGTTTGCATTAGAAAATGGTGCAGGTGCTACAACGCATCGCGCTGTACTCATCCAGAATCTTAGTGTTCTGGATGGAATTCTAGGGGAGAACAGTGACTTTTCTGAAGAGGTTCTTTGCATGGCAAATCAGCAGTCTAAAAATCTCGAAGTTTACACGGATCCTTTCTTGGTGAGGGGGAAACATGAAAGAGGCTGAAGTACAATTTCTACTTGATGAGGCCAAGAAGGGAGCTTGTTGCGAGCTCGTCGCAAATATCAGGGTTTCGTCGGTCTCGTTAGTCGGAGATCTTGTCTGGGATTTTGTAGCGGATACCAAAGAACGAGCGCGTTCTATTGATGCGACACGGTTGAGGATAAATTGGGGTGAGCGTCAAATCAGTCCTAGGATTGTTGCCGAGTTGCAGGCAATATTTTTATATTACCTCAAAATCCCATCATGGTTTCGTGGGAAAAGGAACTTGAAGGCACAAACAGTTGTTCCTCGGGCAAAAGTAATCCTTAGGCTGCTGGAAAAGTTTTTGGTTGCAAATGATATCCTTTCTTTGGATGTTTCTCTGGCTGATATCACAGAGGCGGATGTCGAGTCTGCTCTTATTGGTTATGGTGGGAATCGGAGTGAGCTCAAGCCAGTTTTGAACCTGGTCTTTAGTGCTGCCGCTGGTCAAATAATTGGTGGGGTCATGAAATTTGACGCCAAAACGAATCTTCGTATCAAGGAGATTCTATCTAAACCCAAGCAAGACGTAGTCCCTGAGGATACGGGTGATGGGAGGGAAGTACGATGGTTGACTGACGAGCAATTTGCTGAGGCTAGTTATTCGTCATTGGCGCGAGTGAAAGATTTTTTACTTCGAATGGGGTTGCCGCTACTGAATGAGGACGTATACGAATACGCACCTAGTGATGCAATCGCAAATCACGACATGAAGTACCTGTTCGGACAGTATGTGGAATATCGTGCTGCTTATGCCGGTGGTGGTCGAAAAAGCTATATTGAAAAGAGATTGAGGCGTCATGGTACTTCAATCGGTGAGATTGCCGGTTATTTGCAAGAGGTTAATATGGCCTCGCAATGTGTTGTCGGTTTATATACTGGTGGTCGCTTTTCAGAGCTCACGAGTTTGAGAATGGGGTGTCGGAGCAAAGCTGATGGTTATAATGTGGTCACTGGAAAAGTATTTAAGACTAAGTCTGCTGCAGATTTGAGTGATGAAAGCTGGGTGGCTATTGATGCAGTTATTGATGCGGTTGAGGCATTAGAGGCGCTCGCGCCTATTAAAGGTAGTAGCTACCTGTTTTCACAAAATAATCTGATGACAGGGGCTGATATGGACAATGGGGCAGAAGGGAAGAAAGGTTACTCATATTCAGGTTTTCATGTTGCCATGAAGAAGTATTTCACTAAAATTGATCGTGGTGAGACGTTCGCGGGTTGGGTTTTTAACTCCCATCAATTTAAGCATTCACTTACGCGGCAAATGATCAAAGCAAACCTAGGTATGCCGTATATTAGTTATCAGTTGAAACATGTGTATGATCAAGCGCTAAGTCTGCCATCAGAGGCTACTATGGTTTATGGTAACAGTGCTGCGTTACTTCAGTCTCAAATGGCAGGTTTCTTCCTGTCGGAATTTAAGAAGCAGAAGGTTGAGAAAATCTTCTCCCCTAAATCGGTTGTCTCAGGAGGCGGCGCTCGTGAATTCGCCCAGAGGAGGCAGGATTATTTCGAAGGAATGATGGGGGCTGGTTTTACAAAGCCTGAGATTATGGGTGAACTGGGCAGGCTGACTGACGCGGTTTTTGCGAATACTGCACTTGGCTATTGTTCAGGCCGGAAAGATGATCCAGGCGGATCAGAAGGTGCGCCATGTATAGGTCAGTTGCGGTGTAATCCAAACCAATGCAAAAATGCGGTGATTACTGATGAGCATATTCCTGGATGGAAGGCTGTGAGAGATCACAATATGGAAATGCTGAATGATCCTCGGTTTTTCTATGGTAAAGAACAGTTTGAAGCAGCTGTTGCAGAAGCCAACGGTGTAATCGCGTCGCTTACTGTGGGTTAACTTCATGTCAGCATTTGATTCAAAGAACTCTGAAGACTTCGAATTGGTGACTTTGGCAATCACAGCTGCTTTAGCGCAGATCGAGAAGGATGCCAAACTTCCTGCTACGCAATCCAGTCTAGCTAAGCAAGCGAAGGTTCACCGAAATACCATACGAAACCGATCTAAGGATAACAGTCTGATTGAGGGGGGGCTAGGGTGGCCGCTTTCAGAGCTCGAAAGGATCAAGCGGGAAAGGGCGGTCGGTGCGGTTGTTAGTGCTAATCTTGAAAAGTCTGATAAGGATCGTATTGCACATCTAGAAAGTCAGTTGGAGATTGCTCGTCGGAAGGCTGGGCATTGGTTTCATCGTGTAATTGATATGAAGCGAGATCTCGAAAATCTTGATGTCATGAGGCAGCGGAATGAAACCCGCATAAAAATTTTGACAGAAGAAAATAATCGGCTCAGGCAGCTCAAAGTGGTAAAGTGAGGCTGTTGTAAATAAGTAATGCCCCGGCAGGAGCGTGTCGACTGTTTAAGGTGGTAATGAACAGGTCTAGACTAGCGGGAGTAAAGCACCTATGGGCCTGCCACCACCCTTCACAAATGGCGGTCGCTTGGCTTGAAAATAAGCAACCCACTAAGACGGCCATTCGCAGTTCCCATCCCGGCTTCCTCACCTCGCAGTTGTATTACACTTGCATCTCTGTAGCTAGGGTAGGCACTAAGAGCGGTGGCTTCTCCTATGCTGCTCTGAACATCAGCCCTTTGATGCTTGGTGCCACAACCGACGCAACGTCGACTCAGGCATGCCCAGTTGCCTTGCAGCCTCAGCTTGGGTGAGTCCTTTTGCCTTCAGCTCTTGGACTGCTTCCAGCTTTTCCCTTGCTCCTGAAATGTTCAGAGGAGTCAGCCGTTCCGGCTCGGCAGGGACAGCGGCATCAGCGAGATCCAGCGCCTCTATCTCAGCGAGGGAAGCGAGAAGTATTTCTCGAGCCGTCCGTTGGTGGTGCGAAGCAATGGTGAGAGCGACCAAGGTCACTGCCTCAATCTCTAGTCCTGCGGCGAGCTTATAGCCCGTATCCAAGGTCACAGAGCTCTTGGCCAACTCCAGGTTACTAACAGTCCGCTGATCCACGTGCTTGGCCATCGCGGGCTGAGATATCCCTTTGCGCAGGCGCAGTACCTGTAGCGCTGCCGCGAAGGACTGACGGAGCGACATTACGAATCCCCAAAAACCAAGAGGTATGCCCCGTTTGCCTGCCGCCAAACAAACGTCTATAGTTGTTGTTTTGGCGGTCGCGCGGCTTAGCCAGCAATTTATGGGAAATAGAACCGGGGATGTGCTTGATGGATGACCCGTTCAGCGACGGTCTGATGGGGGAGGGAGGCATTGATCTGGTGGGCTCTGAACTGCCACTCGATGACTTGCTCCTCGCAGCTCGAGAACACTTCAAGTGGATGCCTCTTTGCGTTGTCGAGGAGTGGGTGATCTTGGATGCCATCCTCACGGAAGATGAGCAGGCCAAGGTATCTGCGGCAGGATGTCAGCCCATGTTCTTGTTTGCCCACAAGGTCGTGCATGACGAACAGCGCCGTTTCGAGCCTGGCGATTGGGTGCGGTCGACAATCGCTAGAACCTTCAATGAAGGCTACCTCTTCGAGACTAGAAACACCGTCTACGTGCTCAAAGGGCCAGGACAACGCAAGTCGTCTTCGCTGCAAGGCATCTTCTCAATCTTCTAGGTGTCGCGGCCCCCGCTTGTGACGACTCGACTGTTTCAGAGATCAAGATATGTTCCGTTCTCACCAAGCTGACATGGCAGGCATCCCCGGTATGTTCGGCGACGGGCTGATGCATTGGCATGGCGTTTCCCGAGCTCTCGCTACCCACTGGTACCACGTGAGCGTTCAGCGTCTCCATGAAGGTCAATTCAGGAATTATGAGGAGATGCTCAACGATGAGATGCGCCTCGTCGAGCTGCTGGTAGCGCAGGACGAGAGTCTGGTTGTGCAGGAAGTCCAAGCCGTCACCCCATCCTGGATGAACAAGGATGGCTGCTGGAAGATGGAGAAGCTCACGTCGCTTTCGATGGGACACAACCAGGCTGGTGTGGCCATCTGTGTTCTGGAAGTAGAAGGTGGTGCTGTGTATGTCGATACGCATGAGCCTGATCTCGGTGCCGACTCCCTGAGCGACGTCAAAGAGCTGTACCGACGCGGTATGGCTCAGGCCAATGCTTCAGAGCCTCGGAGGGCTTAGGCATGTCAGAGGTCAACACGGTGAAGGTGGACTACCACATGAAGCGCTACTCGGACTTCGATCTGTTGCGTATTGCTCGAGCTATAGGCCAGGGGTATGAGGACGAAGTCACTGCGTTTCTGGTGAATGTCCACATTCATCGGTTGAGCGCCGTTGGCGTCGTCTTCGGGCATGTGCGGCAAGGGCCTCATGGTCGTTTTGCCGATGGGCACCTGATCCAGACATCCGACATCGTGAATGTCAGGAAGGAAGGCAAGTTCTGGGTGATCACGACCATGAACTCCAAGTATGTCGTGGCTACCTTCCGCCGTGATGGTGGGCGCCGCAGCTTGAGGGATTTCTGCCGCTTGGTTGGAGACCGCTTCCCTAATACACAGCTGCACTGATTTAGATCGAGCCTGAGCATGCCGAGGTGTGCTCGAGGCCTTCCCCTGCCTGTCATTCAGGAATTGAGCAAGGAGCTGCAAGTGTTTATAAAGTTTGAATATCTGAAGTTTTCAGGGTGCCTACAGGACATACGAGTTTTTGAGAGCTTCTCAGATAATGTGCAAGTCATCATGAAAATCGACGACGTCCTCATTCCTAATTTTCGGATGCCTACTCGAATTTATGAGGAGTTGGAGAATGGTGGCCGGTATGACTTTTATGGCCTTGTGCAGAAATCGAGGAATAAGCAAAAAAATACAGGATTTGTAATGGCTGTAAAGGCCGAAAACGGGAAAATCCTAGAGCAGCCTAGCTTGAAGTACACAAGCCAGTTAGGTATTTGGGTGAACGGTGCGGTAATCGCGGGCGTGGCGTTTCTGCTATCCTGGATTGGGTTGTTTTTTGCAATCGGCGCGTTTGATACAAGTGGTGGATCGTACAATGGCTTTGCCCAATTTGTATCCGATCTGACTGGCTATTCACTTACCATTGCTGGTTTGGTGTTCGCTGGTTTCGTTGGCGTAGGTATCAACTTGTTCCGTAAGGCAACTTCGCTTGAGACCTGGAAGTCGATTGCTCCGGACAAGTTAGTACAGCGATTCAGCAAAATGCATCGCTGATACTTGAGCGTGCCCCTGTGGGGGACGGCTGTCGTAAACCGTGCCCGGCTTGCCGGTCACGGCCCTACGGGCTTCCATCCTCACGCCTTCAGCCATCGTGGCTTGCGCGCTCCGCTTGCGGTTTGGTCGCAAACCCAATGTTTATGGGGCTTGTAACGTGGTTTTGGGAATGTAACATTGACGCTGTTACATTCCAGAATGTGCGTTACAGCCTCGATTCTGAAGGATGGGCCGCTCCATGTAGTCACCTGGCTTGGGCGACCTGAGATTGCTATGACTTTCCTCAGCCGATTCTGTAATCTTGCTAAATAATTAGCCTCCTGAGGAATACGTCCCGATGTCCCGTCTCGCTGAATTTCGTCGTCTAGAGCAAAAACTCGCTCAGCAACTGGCAGAGCTCGAAGCCATGAAGGGTGACTCGGCCATTAAGGCTGAGATGGAGTTCGAAGAGAAGCTGCGAGCTCTCCTCGGTGAATACGGCTACAGCTTGCGCGACGTGATCAGCATTCTTGATCCCAAAGCCTCTGCACGTACTCCGGCCCCAGCCGCCCAGGAAAAGAGCAGCCGTAAGCCCCGCGAGCTGAAGATCTATAAAAACCCGCACAGTGGTGAAGTGGTTCAGACCAAGGGTGGTAATCATGCAATTCTGAAGGCATGGAAAACCGAGCATGGCGCTGAAACCGTCGAGTCCTGGCGTCAGTAAACATTGCGTCTTGACGCAATGAGTACACGATAGGTAGCCTCATCGTGTATGTGTCCGACACCAAAGCCTCTCTGAGGAAAAGACCTCTTCAGCGACAAATCAAACCCCGTCGCGGGGAGTTGGAGACCCCGAGCTACACCATTAAAAAAACCGCCTGTTGGCGGTTTTTTTGTTTCCGTCTCGACCTGGCTGGGGCAATCCAAGAACGATCAAATGAACGGTGTCTTCGTGCTGGTCATTGGCTGGTCTAGCTTCCTTGAGTTGTACCGGTTTCTAATCCGCCCGGGCTAGCGGCCCCTAGCGGTGTCATCCACTCCCTCTGGCCGATCACGACAGGCGGTAGCTTGACACTCAAATCACGCGGGTCTAATCTACCTACCAGTAGATAGACAAACCGAGGAGGTACTACTCATGCAGTTCAAAGGTCGCAAGCTTCTGGTTGTAGGTGGTACGAGCGGTATCGGTCTTGAAACCGCACGCATGGTTGCGGAACAAGGCGGCTCAGTCGTGATCGTGGGTAACCGTGCCGAAAAGGCCGAAGCGGCCCGTAAAGAGCTAGCAGCCCTGGTAGGTGAGGGTAGGGTCGTTGCCTATTCGGCTGACCTCACCGACTTCGCCAGCGTGAAGGGGTTGATCGAGAAGCTGGCTGCCGAGCACAAGGATATTGACCTGATGGTCAACTCCGCCGGCATCTATTACCCCAAGGCCTTCGTTGAGCACTCGTTGGAGGACTACGACAACTTCCTCAACCTCAACCGCGCCATTTTCTTCCTGACCCGTCATGTGGCTGCGGAGTTGATCGCGCAGAAGAAGCCAGGCTCTATTGTTAACGTAACGGCTGCGGCTGCTCGGCAGGCTGTTGAAGGCGTACCCGCATCGGCTTACTCGATGGCCAAGATCGGCCTGGACACTCTCACTCGCCATGCGGGTGCAGAGTTGGCAGAGCATGGTATCCGCGTCAACTCGGTAAGCCCCGGTATCGTGGAAACGAAGATCTTCGAACGCTTCATCCCTGGTGATCAGCTGGATGGTGCCCTGAAGGATTTCAACAATTTCCACCCGCTGGGTCGCAATGGCACACCACGTGATGTGGCTGACTCAATCGTCTTCTTGCTGTCGGACAAGGCGTCTTGGGTAACCGGCGCAGTCTGGGATGTGGACGGCGGAGTCATGGCCGGTCGTAAGCAAGGCAAGTAACATAGCGTGTAGTGGCCGGAATCGCTTTTCTGGTCGAGCGATTTTGGCAGGAGATTTTATGGCACTGGCGACACGGGACGCGTTAATTCAAACCGCTGAAGGGCTGATGCGTACCAAAGGTTACGCGGCATTTAGCTATGCGGATCTTGCCGATGCGGTTGGTATTCGAAAGGCGAGCATCCACTACCACTTCCCAACCAAGGAAGACCTGGGGATTGCAATCGTTGAAGAGTACGTATCGCGGGTGGAGGCTGAGTTCGAACGCATCGAAATCAATCATCCCACTGCATTGGACAGGCTTCATGCGTTCTTTGTGTTGTTCCATGCAAGCACCGAAGGTGGACTGCTGCCTCTGTGTGGCGCATTGGCTGCAGAGATGGCGGCTTTGCCTGACGGGCTTCAACGACAAACGCGCCGTTTCTTCGACGTGCAATTGTCCTGGTTGACCAAGGTCATGGATCAAGGAATTACCTCGGGTGAGATTACCGAGGGTCGTGGCGCCAGAGAAAAGTCGTATTTGCTGCTGAGCATCCTTGAAGGCTCAAGCTTCATCAATTGGGCCACCAACGAAGATGATCACGTGAATATGTCAGTCATTCGGATGGTTGCAGAGTATTGATCTCTGCTTGAGAACAGGGCCGAAACGGGTCACGTGTCGGCCTTTTTTTGAAATGTCTTACCTATCAACCAGTAGGGTGGTAACTATGTCTAGCATGCCAAATTGGGAACAAACCATCACCGACGTCAGCGCCCGCCTGAAGGAGTTCGGTGCGCATTCGCCTGACACCCTGCGGGGTGTGGCAATGCTCGGTAACGCCGGTAACAAAACCAATCACCTGGACGCGAAGACTCGCGAGCTGATCGCACTGGCGGTGGCAGTAACGACTCGCTGTGACGGCTGCATCGCGTTCCATGCAGCGGAAGCCAAGAAGCTTGGCATCACGACCGAGGAAGTGGCTGAGGCACTTGGAGTAGCGGTGAATCTGAATGCCGGCGCGGCGGTTGTTTACAGCACCCACGTGCTGGATGCCATGGATCGTAGCTGATAGCCCAGGCCGTTCTTTGTGACAGCAGAGGTGCAGAGGAAAGTTATGAAAAAGATCACGGTTGAAGTCTATTCCGACTTTGTCTGTCCCTGGTGCTGGATAGCAAAGAAGCGGTTGGAGCAGGCAATCGGCGCTCTTCCGAGCGACGTAGAGGTTGAAGTTGTACCCAGGGCCTACCGCTTGGCCAAAGGCATGCAGCCCATCGCATTCGAGAAGGCACTGGTGCTGAAGACAGGTAGCCAGGCTCGTGCACAGGTCTTCATGGAAGCTATTCAGGAAGTCGCCTCTCCTGAGGGCTTGGACTACCGCTTCGATGTGATGCGTTTCGGGGACACCAGTGCGGCGCATCAGTACGTGAAAGCCATTTCGAGTCCGACGCTACAGGCGAAATATGTAGAGCGACTCTACGCAGCTGGAACTACAGAGGGGCGCGACATTTTCGATGAGCGAACACTTAAAGATCTTGCAGCTGAAGTTGGTGCTGCTGACCTCTTTGGATTCGATTCTTCGGAAGCAGCGATTCTCAGCGATGAAGCAACCGTTAAGGGCCTTGGCACCGGCATCCCATTGTTCGTTGTCAATGGCAACCGCTATCTCTCAGGGGCCCAAGAGGTTGAGGTGTTCTCCAAGGTGCTGAAATCAGCTGTTGAGGATCTTTCGAACGATGGAGAGAGCGTGAGTGGAGCAAGTTGCTCAATTTCTGGTTGCGAGAGCTGACCAGGCCATCGCCTTCACCTGTTTTTTAATTCTGAGTTTTTATCCACGATTTTGAGAGGAACTGAAAATGGACAAGCATCTCAACGGTATCGATGTCGCTGCTCTGCAAGCCTTTGCACAGGGCGTCGCTGAAGATCCAGCCAAGCGTCACGCACGCTTCAAAATCAACACCAAGTGGGAACATCAGACCCGCACCGTGGCGACCATTGACCGCTTCCACCTGAGCGGCACCGACTACCCACGAAACGTCCAGATCGCGGCTGATGAGCCACTGGAGCTGCTGGGTACCAACTCTGCCCCCAACCCGCAGGAGTTACTTATCTCTGGCCTGAACGCCTGCCTCTCAGTTGGCTATGTGGTGAACGCATCGGCCATGGGCATCACTATCCACAGTCTGGAAATCGAAACCAGTGGTGAGCTGGATCTGCGTGGCTTCCTGGGCCTGGACGAGAGCGTCAACCCAGGCTTCGACGAGATGAGCTACGTGGTGCGCATCCACACCGATGCACCTGCAGAAAAAGTGGAAGAGCTACACCGCATTGTCACCAAGACTTCCGTGAACCTCGCCAACTTCTCGAAGGCCATCCGCATGGTGCCCAAGCTGGAAGTTATCGCCGGCCAACCAGCCGCCTGATTCACGAAGTCGTTTGCAGAGGTAGATCATGAAAAAGCTGTTTACTCCTTACGACCTGGAAGGCCTCAAACTCGCCAACCGCGTTGTGATGGCCCCAATGACCCGTACCCGGACGGAAGACAATGTGCCGTCCGAGCTGACCGCGCTGTACTACGCGCAGCGGGCCTCGGCGGGCCTAATTATCACTGAAGGCCTGCCGATCTCCGACGAGGGGCGCGGTTACCTGTACACCCCCGGCATTTACACCGACGAGCAGACCCGCGCTTGGCGCGAGGTAACTGATGCCGTTCATGCTAAAGGCGGCAAGATCTTCGCCCAGCTGTGGCATGTAGGCCGGATGTCTCACGAATCGCTGCAGCCTGGCAACGCAGCGCCTGTTTCGGCAAGTGCCGAGCCTGCTGTGGGCACTACGGTTTACGCCTGGACTGCACCCGGTGTGGCTGGCCCGGTCGCACCGAGTGTCCCGCGTGCTTTAACTGTGGATGAGATCCACCGCGTGACCGAAGACTTCGTTGCCGCCGCACTGCGAGCAGTGGATGCGGGCTTCGATGGTGTGGAGCTCATGGCGGCTAACGCATTCCTGTTCGACCAGTTCCTGAGCAGCCAAATCAACACGCGTACCGATGAGTACGGCGGCTCGATTCAAAACCGACAGCGCTTCTTGCTGGAAACGGTCGACGCGATTGCTGATGCCATTGGCAGCTTCCGTGTCGGTGTTCGTATCTCGCCGTTTGGGCGCCTGTATGACCTTCGCCCGTACCCGGAAGAGGAAGCAACCTGGAACAGTGTTGCTGCCGAATTGAACGAGCGCGAATTGGCCTTCGTCCATCTGAACTACCAGCCAACACTGGACGCGGTTCCATTCCCGGATGGTTTCTACAAGCAGTTCCGCTCGCTCTACAAGGGCACGGTCATTGGTGCAGGTGGCTTTACCGCTGAGCTGGCAGAAGCGGAGCTGCAGAACGGCAATCACGATCTGATCGCCTTTGGCACCCCCTACATCGCCAACCCCGATCTGGTTGAGCGGATGCAAAACGGTTGGCCTCTGGCCCCCAGCGATCATTCCACGTTCTACGGTGTGATCGGGGCAAAAGGCTACACGGACTACGCGCCTTACCAGGCTTAATCAGGCGTATTGATCATCGCAATAACCCAATAACTGAAGGAGTATGTTATGCCATTGGTAACTGTGAAAGGCATCGAAGGTGTTTTCTCTACCGAGCAGAAGGCAGAGATCATCAGCAAGATCACCGACGCCATGGTCTCGGTTGAAGGCGAGAAAATGCGTGGTGTGACCTGGGTCATCTTTGAAGAAGTGAAGAGCGGTGAGTGGGGCATCGGTGGTGAGCTCATTACCACTGACAAAGTCAGAGCTATGCAAAACGCCTGACACCCTTCCGACGCTACATCGCAGCATCAGTGCAATGTGCCCTGGCGTTTACTCGCTCCAGGGCATTTTGCGTTTCAAGGGCTGAATTGCGATCAGGCCCTCGAGAGTTTTCGTAACGCCAGCTTCATGCCGTAGATGCCAAACAGCCAAGACTGAATTTTATTGAGCCTTGCTTGAAAACGGATCGTTTGTCACCCCCACGCCAGATCGAGACCATGACGTCACCCCAAACAATAACCAGAGGTGGTAATCGTGGAATCGGTACTCAAACTTGACCCAACCGCAGGCGGTAAGAAGCGCATTTCGATTTATCAGCCTGAACAGGAAGGGCTCATCTTCCCCGAGATCCCTGAGTTCAAGAACTTCGAAGAAGAGCGTCAGTACCGCAAGAAGCACTTGGTGGCAGCGTGCCGCGCATTCGCTGAGCACAGCCTCGATTACGGCTTTGCCGGTCACCTGACCGTCCGTGATCCAGAGTTTCCTGAGCTGTACTGGACGAACCCGATGGCCGTTCACTTCTCACAAGTCAAGATGTCCAACCTGATCCTGGCCGACCACAAGGGCAAAGTAGTTCAGGGTGATTACGCCATCAACCGTGCCGGTTTCGTGTTGCACGCTGCCGTCCACGAAGCGCATCCAGACATCGTTGCGATGTGCCACGCTCACACCATCTACGGTGGCGCATGGGCATCCACCGGGCGTCCGCTGCTGCCGATCACCCAAGATGCTGCCGTTTTCTTTGAAGACCACGTCGTCATCACAGCAGAGGCTGGTGCCGTTGCGGTGGAGACCAAGGCCGGTAACGCCGTCTGCGATTACTTCAAGGACGTGCGCGCTGCTATTCACCAAAACCACGGCCTGCTGACCGCGAGCCGTCACAGCATCGATGAAGCCGCATTCTGGTTCATTGCCCTGGAGCGTTGCTGCCAGCAGCAGTTGCTGATCGAAGCCTCTGGCATCACACCGAAACTGGTCTCGCCAGAGCGTTGCCGCTACAGCCGTGAAAACGTGGGCAGCCCCTTCATTGGCTGGCTGCACTTCCAGGCGCTGTACGACAAGATCGCGGCTGAGCAGCCTGACATGTTCTCGTAACGCCCTCTGGCGCTGTCCGTCCGGGCGGCGCCTCTTCCTTACCGCACAATAACAATGACTGGAGATAGGCAGATGCCTAATGCTCTTGATGCTGCCTGCGTCCCCGATTCGCGTTCCATTCCGGACGAGTCAAAGCTGTACGCGCGCTTAACCCTGCGACTGATTCCCTTTCTCTTTCTTTGCTACGTGTTCGCTTACCTGGATCGGGTGAACGTCGGCTTCGCCAAGTTGCAGATGCTCGACGAACTCAAGTTCAGCGAGACTGTGTACGGCCTTGGGGCCGGGATCTTCTTCTTCGGTTACTTCATCTTTGAGGTGCCGAGCAACATGATGCTGCACAAGATCGGCGCTCGTCGTTGGATCGCCCGCATCATGGTCAGCTGGGGTGTACTGTCAGCCTGTATGGTGTTCGTACAAACGCCCGCCATGTTCTACATGCTGAGATTCCTGCTGGGGGTTGCTGAGGCCGGATTCTTCCCCGGTATCATCCTTTACCTGACCTACTGGTTCCCGTCTTCCCGGCGCGGGAAAATCACTGCGATGTTCCTCACTGGCATCCCCATGGCGGGTGTGCTTGGCGGGCCACTCTCGGGGTGGATCATGTCGACCACTCACGGGTGGCATGGCTATTCAGCCTGGCAGTGGCTGTTCGCCCTCGAAGCAATACCTTCGATCATTGCCGGCTTCGTCGTCCTCTTCTACCTGCGTGACAATCCGGACGATGCCAAGTGGCTCACCACGGAAGAGAAAGCCGTCCTAAAGCGTAATCTTCAGGGAGAAGACCAGTCGCACCATGGACACTCTGCTTTCAGCGCCTTCACCAACCCCAAGGTGTGGCTGCTGAGTGCAGGTTACTTCGGCGTGATGATGGGCCTGAACGGCATCACCTTCTGGCTACCATCGCTGATCAAGAACTCGGGTATTCAGAGTGCGGCGGAAGTCTCGCTGCTGACCACTATCCCGTATGCCCTGGCGACGATTGCCATGGTCATGACCGGGCGGCATTCGGACAATGTGCTTGAGCGTCGCTGGCATGCGGCGGTGCCTGCGGTGATCGGCGCCTTGGGGTTGGTGCTCGCCACCACCACAGAGCAAAACCCCATGTTGACGGTGGCATTTCTCTCGGTGGGGGCCATGGGCGTGATGACTGCTATGAGCCAGTTTTGGTGCTATCCGCCTGCATTCCTAGGCGGTGTAGCGGCGGCGGCAGGGATCGCGATGATCAACTCCATCGGCAACTTGGCTGGGTTCATTAGCCCCTACTTGATCGGCTGGGTGAAAGACACCACTGGCTCTACCAGCATCGCGCTCTACTGCATCGCGGCTGCGCTGCTGTGTGCTGCGGTGGTCTGCCTGGCGATGCCCAAATCGGTGGTGAACCGCTAGCAATCGAGTATCGATGCCCGCCGAGCTATCATGGCTGATCAAGGCGGGCGCCGACCGATTGAATGAAGGCGGAAAGGCATGGGTTGGAGTTCTCCATGTTCCAGACCATCCCCAAGGTGATCTCGGGTGCGTTGGTAATTGGAATGAACCGAACCGAGTCTGGATTCGATTTCGACATGGACGTCGGAATGATCGAGACGCCAAGACCTTCACCAACCAGATTGACTATCGTCCCTTGCAGCTGGGTGTACATCCGCACGCGGGGTTCGAATCCACTGTCTCGACATAGTTTGAAGATTGTGTCGTGCAGGGCGGAGGCGGTATCGCGAGGGCTCAAGATGAAGGGCTCATCAGTAAGGTCTTGGACTGTTACCGACTTTTTGCCCGCCAGCGGATGATCAGCCGGTAATGCGATACTGAGGGACTCACGTTGCAATTCCCGAAATTGGTACGGTGGCTGAACCGTGGCTGTGAAGGTAAGCCCAATGTCGCATTCTCCCGTCTCTACCGCTTTCATCAGCGCACTCGGTATCAACTCGCTCAATTCCAGGTTCACACCAGGCGCGCTAGCGGCGTAGTCCTTGATCATCTTGGGTAGGCCTGACCAGGCGATCATGGACGTAAACGCGATACGCAACTCTCCCTTCTCGCCCCGAGCGACAGCTTGAGTGGAGCGAATCGCCGAGTCCATAGCCTGTATGACCAGCTGCGCGCTTCGTTGAAATTCGTAACCTGCTGAGGTGAGCTCCACCGACCGGGAGGTGCGAGCGAACAGCCGGCAGCCTAGCTGGGATTCAAGATCGGCAATCTGCCGACTCAGCGAGGGCTGCGCTACGTTTACCTGCGCTGATGCTTTGCCGTAGTGCAGGTGGTCGGCTAAGGCAAGAAAGTAGCGTAGATGGCGATGTTCGATCATTGATGCTCCAGAGGTATCGATTTACTACTTTATAGTCATTGGACTGCATTGGTCGGCGATTTTAATCTATACAGGCCTAAAATCCCCTCCAAACGTGGAAGTCATGTACACCGTCCTTGCAATCGTTTTGCCCATCTTTGCCCTCATCCTCGCAGGCTTCATCTGCCGCAAGACCAACCGACTCGGAGACCAGGCCGCCTCCGAGATCAACAAGATGGTGGTATGGCTCTGCCTACCCGCGCTGCTGTTCAAGGTGACCGCGACCGCGTCGTGGGCTGAAATTTGGCAGCCGGGCTTCATCATTTCCTTCGGTGCCGGCACGCTGGCCATTTTCGTCGCAACTTTGGTGTGGCGGTTGTGCACCGGCCATAGCCTTGCCACTTCAAGCATCGACGGCTTGAGCGCTGGTTATGCGAACACTGGCTACATCGGCATTCCGCTGTGTGCGATTGTATTCGGCCATCCAGGTCTTCAACCGGCGCTCATTTCGACGATCATCGTTGTGTGCCTGCTCTTCGCCATTGCGGTGATCTGCATCGAAATCGGCTTGCAGGAAGAGCGGCATCTCGGCCGAGCAGTAGGGGTCGTAGTGAAGGCGCTGTCCAAGAACCCTCTGGTGATTGCGCCCATCGCTGGGGCTGTCTGGGCGATGACAGGTATTCCGCTGGCTCACCCAGTCATGAGCTTCCTCGACATGCTCGCTACGGCTACCACGCCTTGTGCTCTCGTTTCGCTTGGCCTGTTCCTGGGCCAGAAAACGGTCAAGTCGACTGGAGGGAAGAGCAACCCTTGGCCGCTGGTCACCATCAAGCTCGTGGGACAGCCGCTGCTGACCTGGTTCCTGGCGTTCAAAGTCTTCGCGCTGCAGTCGATGTGGGCCAATTCCGCGCTGTTGCTCAGCGCCTTGCCCACCGGTACTGGGCCCTTCATGCTGGCTGAGTTCTATCGTCGGGAGGCAGGGCTTATCTCCCGCACCATCCTGATCTCTACCCTGGGTTCCCTGGCTACCCTAACCGGGCTGATGATCTGGATGAATACGGGTATTGCAGGGGCCTAGGGTTAGCCGTTGCTGCTGACAGTGGAGCGGTGAAGGGCGAGCATCAAGCTTCATGGATCTGGTTCATGATCCATTCCTTGAACCGCTCAATTTTGCGGCTCCCTTTCATCGAGCCACGGTAGCAGAGGAAATGCATCTCCCGCTGCAAGGGAGGCTGATGTCCATTCAGTACGACCAGAGAGCCTTGGCGCAACTCTGTCTCTGCCAGACGGGTGGACTCCAGGGCAATACCCAGCCCATCCGCTGCGGCGGAGAGGACGAGCGCGGCACGGTCGAACGACAAACCGCCCAAGTCTGCGCGTTCGGCAACCCCTTCATGGCGGAACCAGTCGCTCCAGCGCACTGGGCTCAGTTGGGAGTCGATAAGTGAGCCAGGCTTAAGCAGGTGCGGTTCGAGCGTCTGGGAAGCGTCGAAGAACTGCTTCGAGCTCATTGGGGCGATAGTCTCCAACCCCAGAGGTTCGGCAATCACGCCCACCCGCTGGATCGGCGCCCCGTAGGTGATCGCAATGTCGATCTCCTCGTGTCGGGTGAGCTCAGGCGGCGTGGCGCTGGAAGTGAGGCGGATATGAAGCGGATTGGGTTCACTGACGAGGCGAGCGAGGCGTGGTGAAAGCCATTTGGAAGCAAAGCTTGGCGAGCAATGAACGGCCAGGTGCAGTTGCTCGGCGCTCGGCATCCACATAGAAAGTGCAGACTCCAGGCCGTCGAGCGCGACGGTCAAGCGCTGGGCAAGCGCCCGCCCCTGGATCGTCAACTCCACCGAGCGAGGCTGACGTTTGAACAGCTCCATGCCCAGAGTGGCCTCCAGCTTTCTGACCTGGTGGCTAACTGCCGAGGCGGATAGATGGAGCTCATCGGCGGCGGCAACGAAGCTTTCCAGGCGCGCAGCAGCTTCAAATGCTTTGATTGCGGCGAAGTTAGGAATCTTTCTCATTATTATTAGGTTAGGCTAAATTTAATTCAACCTTGGGTGAAAAGCCTTCGTTTGTCAATCCATACGCCTAAAGTCAACTATGGGTCTCCAAAAACAATAAAAGATGAGGTTGGCACTATGGATCCCTTGCTGCGGATTGAACCAGCATCTAACGGAAAGCGCCGCATTTCGGTTTATCAACCTGAACAGCAGGGTCTGATCTTTCCGGAAATTCCCGACTTTAAAAGTTACGAAGAAGAGCGGCAGTATCGTAAGAAACATCTCGTTGCAGCCTGCCGTGCATTCGCGAAACACAGTCTCGATTACGGTTTCGCTGGTCACCTGACAGTACGCGACCCGGAATTCCCGGAGTTGTACTGGACGAACCCAATGGCCGTCCACTTCTCCCAGGTCAAGCTGTCCAATCTGATCCTCGCGGATCACGAGGGTAAGGTGGTACAGGGCACCTACGCGATCAACCGGGCCGGCTTCGTTCTGCACGCCGCCGTTCACGAAGCGCATCCTGACATCGTCGCCATGTGCCATGCCCATACGATCTATGGTGGGGCGTGGGCTGCAACCGGGCGACCACTTCCGCCTATCACCCAGGATGCGGCAGTTTTCTTTGAAGACCACGTCGTCATCACTGCAGAGGCCGGCGCCGTTGCAGTCGAGGCCAAGGCCGGCAAGTCGGTCAGCGAATACTTCAAGGATGTGCGTGCGGCCATTCACCAGAACCACGGCCTGCTCACCGCCAGCCGGCATAGCATCGACGAAGCCGCATTCTGGTTCATTGCGCTGGAGCGGTGCTGCCAGCAGCAACTGCTGATCGAAGCCAGCGGCATCACGCCGAAGCTGGTATCGCCTGAGCGCTGCCGTTACAGCCGTGAAAACGTGGGAAGCCCTTTCATTGGCTGGCTCCATTTCCAACCCATCTACGACCAACTCGTGGCAGAACAGCCGGACATGTTCTCCTGACCCTCCCTGCAGCAGCGCCGAACCTGGAAAGGCGCTGCTGCACAATTCGACGCCTACAACTACAAAATCATTCGGAGATTGGCATCATGTCTAATACTCTAGAGGCACCCTATGCCGTCCAGGATTCAGCAGCTGAGTCCCAATTGTATACCCGTGTGGCCTTGCGACTTATTCCGTTTCTCTTTATCTGCTATGTGTTTGCCTACCTTGATCGAGTGAATATTGGCTTCGCTAAACTTCAAATGTTAGATGAGTTGAAGTTCAGTGAAACAATTTATGGTCTGGGTGCCGGGATATTCTTTCTTGGTTATTTCATCTTTGAAGTTCCGAGCAACATCATTCTGCACCGGGTAGGTGCGAGACGCTGGATCGCCCGGATCATGATCAGCTGGGGCATCCTTTCGGCCAGCATGATCTTCGTTCAAACGCCGACGCAATTTTACGTGTTGCGCTTCCTGCTCGGGCTAGCAGAAGCTGGCTTCTTCCCCGGCATCATTCTGTATCTGACCTACTGGTTCCCGCCGTCCCGCAGGGGCAAGATCACCGCAATGTTCATGACCGGCATACCGATGGCGGGCGTCATTGGTGGCCCTCTGTCTGGATGGATCATGGCTTCTACGCATGGTTTGATGGGGCACTCGGCTTGGCAATGGCTGTTCTTCCTGGAGGCGCTGCCATCGATCATTGCAGGTGTCGTCGTGCTGTTCTATCTGCAGGACAAGATCGACGATGCCAAGTGGCTGTCTGCGAGCGAGAAAGAAACGCTGAAGCGTAACTTGGAGAAAGAGGGTGGGACGAAGGAAGTGCACTCGGTGTTCGGCGCATTCCGCAACAAGCGGGTATGGGTGCTGAGCTCAGGCTACTTCGGCTTCATGATGGGGCTATACGGTGTCAGCTTCTGGCTGCCATCGCTGATCAAAAGCTCGGGCATTCAGGAAGCCTCCACGGTGTCGCTGCTCACCACCATCCCTTATGCGTTCGCTACCGCAGCGATGATCTTCACCGGTCGTAGCGCTGACCGCAGCAAGGAGCGTCGTTGGCATGCCGCTGTGCCGGCAGTGCTCGGCGCGACAGGACTGGTGCTCAGCACCCTGACGTCGGGTAACCCTGCGGTTTCGCTTGTCTTCCTGTCGTTGGCAACCATGGGAATCATGACCGGGCTTTGCCAGTTCTGGTGCCTGCCTCCCGCATTTTTGGGTGGTGCTGCGGCTGCGGCGGGTATCGCCATGATCAACTCGGTCGGTAACCTGGCTGGCTTCATCAGCCCCTACATGATCGGCTGGGTGAAAGATGTCACCTCATCCACTGACCTGGCGCTGTACTGCATCGCAGGCTCGCTGATTTTCGCGGCGTTCATCTGCCTCATCATGCCGAAGTCCATCGTCAATCGATAACTACTTTGCCAAGGGCACCCGGTCGACGGGCGCCCTTTGTTATCCGTGGTTATTTGAGCGCAGCGTTGATAGCGGTTATGAGGTTTGTACAGCCTTCGATCTCATGTGGTGCCAGGTCAGATAAAGAGTGGTCGCGCGACCATTTGAGGAAGGCTTTTGCCAGCTTGTATTTGGAAAAGTCCTTGCCGATTGTTCTCTGGAAAACGTCAATGATGGGTTTGTCGGAAGCTTTAGCCAAGGCACTGTCAATGTCCCAATTGAGGTCGGTTTTAGCGACCGCTGGCAATGTCTCTCGCAATAAGTCCTCGATCTCTGCATGTTCGATCTTGGGTACTGCGTAGTCTGACGTTCGGAGAATCCTTTTACTGCCAAGGCGATGTACCAACGTTTCCTGACGGGCAGCCTGATCCCCCGCATTGTCTGAATCGAGCAGCGCCGCCACTTTAAGGTTATGTGAGGTTAGGATGGTTGCGAAGTATACGATCTTGCTCGCGGTATTAGCTGGCACTAGCGAGATCTTGTCATGCAGAGCCGCTTTTCCGCCCTCCTTGAGCAGATTGGCAATCGCTTCGACGTACCAGTAATCTGTGAGCCCCTCAAGAATTAGGTTCCTTTGGCTAGCAAAAAGACTTTGAGCTAAGTCATAACCTAGCGCTTCTTGTAGCGGCAGCAGGGCCGCAGGATCGCTGGAGGAAACAGTTGTGTGAACCTGAGTGCCGACAGCTCTATCTGTCAGCTCTACCACTCTTACTAAGTCGAGTTCGTCCGGGCCAACCAGGAACGGGGAGTGAGTTGAGTATATCGTCTGGTTTTCATCGGCGAGCAACGAAATGGTTTTTCTAAATTCTCTCTGTTTCAGCGCATGAAGGCTCACGCCAGGCTCGTCCAAGAGTAGGACGGTGTTCTTGTGTTTACCCTTCGCTTCCGCAAAGAATACAATGAAGAACGAGACCAGCCATTGGAAGCCCTCGGAACGTTGGTCGAGCTCCACCTCTACTCCGATATTGTCCTCTACTACAACCTTCAGGTACTGGCCATCTGCATTCAGCTTAAGTCTACTGGCCTCGGCTTTTGTATCATCAGGATTCCATACCTTAACGATTTGCTGGGTCAGTTCTACGCTCGCGGCATTCAGTTCATACCCCCGCTGATCAAGTTTTGCCCGGTAAGCTTCAAGGTCAGTAGTGGTATGGCTGGGGTCAGATGCTTTGCCGAGGTCAGAGAGCTCTTGGGCTGTGAATCCAAGTAGCTTTAGCAAGCAGACATTGCCGTAGTCATAGGCTTCGTCATCTAAGTTATTGGTTTCCAGCCGTTTAGCTAGATTTCCCAGGTGGATGATCGGTTTAACGCGGAAGTAGTTGCTGTAAAGCACAAAAACTGGGCGGTTTTTCTGGAGGTGTAAGCGGAATTTGTTAATCTCTACATCATCATCCAGGGCGGTGACGATGCTTTCCCAGCGGGCAACCTCTTTTTCGTTGTCCTCATCTACGTAGGGTAGCATCTCGTCAAGCCACGGCTTCAAGATCTCGGCCACAGACCATAAGTACCTGAACTGAGACACGTTATTGATTAATTTGTTGAGTGCTTCTGTTCGGGCCTTAGGCGAGCCCTCTGCAATATCCCGATCCAGATGGGCAGCCAGCCGGAGCAGGTCATTCTTGATGTCTTTCAAATAGGGGGTGGCGACTCCAATTAAGCTGTGCCGCCAGCTATTGTCCAAGTACCTTGTGAAAGTGTAGCTGAGTGGCTGTCCTTTGATTTTTTCGGGGGCGTGATCTAATTCGGTCTTTTCCAATGCAAAGGTCGCTTTTACTACTTCGATGTTTTCGGCGCTTAGCTCGCCTCGACTAATCTGTGTGTAGTTTGCTCTTGGGTAGTCGCGAAGTGGATTAAATCCTTTAACACCCTCTGGTGCGTTGATTTGCTGGATCGCTTGTAGAATTGCAGTTTTACCTGCTTCGTTTGGGCCAACCAAAATCGTTTTTAACCGCTCGATCTCAAATTCGCCGGTATCGATAATGCTTCGATAATTCTGAACTCGTACCTTACTCAAACGCATGGTCAGTCCCTTTGCAACTCATGGATTTAGGTTTCCATGGACGATAGCCCAGTGCCATTAAAGATGGAAGGCCAAGATCATCAGTTTTAGGGACTCATTTTGTAAAATAAGCAGGCGTTGGATTCCCCAGATGGGAGACCATTCCACAACGGATCCGGTGTGCGGGCACAGCTATACAGACGGAGCGATTGCTATCGAGTAAAGCAGGTAGGAATGGCTGAAGCCGACAGGCCCGAGGACTGAGCTATAACTCAGTATTCGAACCCCTATAGACCCGTCATTAGAAAACCTACCTTGGTGCCCGAGAGCTTGGGCACCTTTGCAGTCATGCCATTAGTAGGTGGCTGAGGCGCTCAAGGAGGTTTTTTCTAGCATGGGTCGTGTGTACGTCGGTCAATTCGCCTGCGGCTACTACATCTCCGGCAGCAATAGCTTTCGCTATCGCCTCATGCTCGTTCCAAATCGCCTCACGCTGCTCTGATGACTGCAGCACAGCGCCCATGGCGCGGCGCAAGTGTACCCAGTAGACCTGGGCGCTTTGAGCTATCAGCGGATTGCCAGAAGCTTCGTAAATTGCCGTATGAAACGCCATGTCAGCATCAATCATTGCCTTGATATCTCTGCCCTGCGAGGCTTTGCGGCCTCGTTTGATCAACGTTTGATCCATCTGAAATTTCTGCTCTGCAGCCATTTTCGCTGCGAGGTTATCTAGTGCTCCTCGAATCTGGTAGAGGTTACGAATCGAGTCCGTCGTCAAGGGGGTCACCAGCAGGCCTCGCCCTGGAGCATCCTGAACAAGGCCATCCTTCTTGAGCAACCTCAGCGCCTGCAGCACAGGTGACCGGGAGATGTTCATCTGCTCGGCGATTTCTTCCTGCGTCAGGCGTGCGCCGGGTGCCAGCGAGCCGTCGCTGATGGCATCGAGCAGAGCCTTGTAAACCTCATCCACGTAGTCCGTGCGCGACTGGATACGCTTGAGCGTGCTTGTCATTGATAGACCTCGCCGAAGATCGGCTTCCCCCACTGAAAGCTGCATTGTCCACTTTCTCCCGTGTCATTCAAATTTTCCTTGACTCCCGTTCAGTGTAGGTCAAGACTGTGAACTCTGTATACAGAGTACAGAGCACGAAATCCCGAACACAAAAACAAGAAGGTCTGACTGACATGAAGCTGTTCTACGATAAAGATGCTGATTTGAGCCTGCTGCAGGGGCTCTGCGTGGCGATCATCGGCTATGGCGCTCAGGGGCATGCTCACGCCCAGAACCTCCGTGACAGTGGCATTGATGTCATCGTCGGTTTGCGTCAGGGTTCGGCGTCGTCGAAGAAGGCGCTGAATGCCGGTCTCGCGGTGAGCACTGTTGCTGAGGCCGTTGCCCAGGCAGACCTGGTCATGATGCTGATTCCTGATGAGCTGATCGCGGATGTCTACCGCAGCGACGTCGAGCCGCATCTGCGCCGCAACGCCACCCTGGCCTTCGCCCACGGTTTCAACATTCACTACGGTCAGGTAAAGCCTCGCGCCGACCTTGATGTGATCATGATCGCGCCTAAAGCGCCCGGTCACACCGTGCGTTCGACTTATCAAGCAGGCCATGGTGTCCCGGCACTGATCGCCGTGGAGCAGAACACCTCCGGCCATGCAGTCGAACTGGCCCTGGCCTACGCCTCTGCCATTGGTTGCGGCAAGGCCGGCATCATCGAAACCAACTTCCGCGAGGAGACCGAGACTGACCTCTTTGGTGAGCAAGCCGTGCTCTGCGGTGGCACCGTCGAGTTGATCAAGCTCGGTTTCGAAACATTGGTGGAAGGCGGCTATTCGCCTGAGCTCGCCTATTTCGAATGCCTGCACGAACTCAAGCTGATCGTCGACCTGATCTATGAAGGCGGCATCGGCAACATGAACTACAGCATCTCCAACAACGCCGAATTCGGCGAGTACGTCAGCGGGCCGAGGATCGTGCCGGCTGAGACCAAGGACAGAATGCGTGAACTGCTCACCAGTATTCAAAATGGCGAATACGCCAAGGACTTCATCCTGGAAAACAAGGCAGGCAATCCCACGCTCACTGCCCGGCGTAGCCTGCTGCAACGTCACCAGATCGAAGTGGTCGGTGAGCGCCTGCGCGGCATGATGCCGTGGATCCAGGCAGGCGCTCTGGTCGACAAAGCCATCAACTGATACCCCAAGGAACACAAGCAGTACCCGTAGCAACATTGCGTTCGAACAATATGTATACAGAGTACGAATACCGTATCCCGTATCTAACAATAAGCCTGAGGCAATGAAAATGACTGAGAAATTCGATAAGCATGATGATCAACGTGGTGCAGGCGGCAACGGCGCTGCCGTTCCCAAGAAGCTGATCGCTTACGGTGGCTACTACACCAACAACACTCCGAACCATGACCCAGAGCTGACCGAAACCGGCCCCGGCACGCCAGCTGGCGAGTACCTGCGTCGCTTCTGGCACCCGGTCTGCATGTCGTTGGAGCTCACCGATACGCCTCGCTTCCTGAAGATCATGGGCGAAGAGTTGGTGGCATTTCGCGACGGTAGCGGCCAAGTAGGTGTGCTGCATGCCCACTGCTGCCACCGTGGTGCTTCGCTGGAGTACGGTGCCATTCAGGAGAAGGGCATCAAGTGCTGCTATCACGGTATGGTCTTCGATGTGGATGGTGCCTGCCTCCATGTCCCGTTCCCTGCCGGCGAGGAAAAGGAAGGCGAGAAATATGCCTGCTCTATCCGCCAGGGTGCCTATAAGGCGTTCGAGCGTCACGGGTTGGTGTTCGCCTACATGGGCCCGCCTGATGAAGAGCCACCGTTCCCAGAATGGGAGCAGAATTTCACTGTGATGGAAGGCGACGAGCTGGTTCCATACAGCAACTTCCAGCACTGCAACTGGCTGCAGGTGCAGGACAACGCGGCTGACAACTTCCACCCCACGGCCCTGCACTCTGCGAAAAACGTTGTGGGCGGTCAGTTCCAGGGCACCACTTTCGACGAAGTCGGCGCCGCCTCGATGGAAGTCGCTCCGGACATGCAGTTCATCCCGGTTCACCAGGGTCGTAGTCTGGCTTGTGCCGGCGCTCGTCGCGTGAACGACGACCGCATGTTCCTGCGCATTCAGCACCAGGTGCTGCCGAACCTCAGCCTGCATGCCTACACGTCGGAAGACGGTTCGGCGAAGAAGCTGTTCAGCCGCTTCCACATCGTCCGCTGGACTGTCCCTGTGGATGACGAAAACTCCAAGATGATTGGTTGGCGCGTCATGGGCCCAGGCATCGACACCCGTGGCGTCGGTGACAAGAGCATGGTCGGGTACGAGACCATCGACTTCTTGGAAGGCCAGGTGGCCATGCGTCGTCCAGAGCGCTTCGGCAAATACAAGCTCGAAGACATTCCACCGATTCCGTCCAACCACCGTGAACGTCACAATTACAAGGAAGCTCAGTACGCTCCAGGGGACTACGAGGCCATCATCAGCCAACGTCCAATTGCGGTGCACTCGCTGGAGAACCCGACCAAGTTCGACGCCGGCCTGTATGCGTTCCGCAAAATGCTGCGCGATGGCATCCGTGGCACCAACCCGCAAGCTGCGGCAGCTGGTTTCGCCCAGTGGCTGCGTGACATGGGCGGTGAGCCGAACAGCTACTGCACCGGCAACGTGTTCAACATGCCCAGAGCCGCGACTCCGGAACAAGAGGTTATCAATCGCCGCAAGCTCGCAAGGGAGGCAGTGGCCATCCTCACCGAAGCTGACAAGCTCAAGGGCAAGGAGCGTGCGGATTTCGTCACGGCACGGTTCGAGCAGTTGGAACAGAGCTTCAAAGAACAATAAGAAGAAAGCGCGGGCCCTGGGCTACCTGGGGCTCCCGTGCCTTGGTGAGAGGTGATGACGATGACATCTTTAGCAAATCCCAACCCAGCGTTGCTGGAACTGTTGATCCGTCGCGTTACCCGCGAAGCCCAGGGGATCAACTCATACGAGCTCGTTGATCCGAATGGTGGTGCGCTTCCACCATTTACAGCCGGCTCACACATCGACATCCATCTGCCCAATGGAATGGTCAGGCAATATTCGCTGAGCAATTCGCCCGCCGAGCCTCATCGCTACGTGATTGGTGTACTGCGTGATGAGCGAGGGACTGGCGGCTCCATCGCGGTTCATCAGCTGCATGTCGGCGAAACCGTGAGGGTCAGTGTGCCGCGTAACAACTTCATGCTGAGCAAGGAAGCTCGCAAGTCCATCCTCTTGGCCGGTGGCATCGGCGTCACGCCCATGAAATCGATGATGCATGCACTGGAGTCGGCGAAGCAGGAGTATGAGCTCCACTACTGTTGCAAAGGCCCCGAATTCGCTGCGTTTTCAGAGGAGATGGAAGAGCTGATCGGGGAAGGAAAGGTCGTCCTTCATTTCGATGGCGGGGATCCCTCCAAGAGCTTCGACCTACAGTCATTCCTGAAAGACGCCCCCGAAGGTTGCCACGTGTATTACTGCGGGCCTGCAGGCTTCATGAACGCGTGCAAGGAAGCCGCTGCTCATTGGCCTGCTGGCACAGTTCACTTTGAGCACTTCAAGGCACCCGTGAAAGCACCTGAGCCGGCAAGCGCGGAGCAGAGCAATGGTTCGTTCGTCGCTCGCATAGCCAGCACTGGCGAAGAGATCGTCGTCCAGGCCCACGAGAATCTCGCGCAGGTGCTCCAGGATGCGGGTTACCCAGTCGAGACTTCATGCCAGTCGGGGCTGTGTGGCACCTGCAAGATTCGTTATCTGGAAGGAGAAGTCGACCATCAGGACTACATCCTCGACGACTCCGAAAAAGGTAGCTGTCTGACGGCGTGCGTTTCGCGTGCGAAGTCCAAGCTTCTCGTGCTCGACCTGTAGGCCTGGTGAAACACATGAACGTCACCAAGCTGGAAAGCTTTCTGGCGACTGTTGACCTGGGAACAGTGAGCGCCGCTGCGGCACAGCTCGGCATTGGTCAGCCGGCTGTCACCAAGCATCTGAACGCGCTGGAGGCAGAACTGGGCGTCGAGTTGTTCGTTAGTGCATCACGGCGAACGCTGCTCAGTCCTGCAGGCGCGAAAGTGTTATCCACAGCGCGAGTGATCGTCGCGGCAGTGGATTCGCTGCGAGCCGAGCTGGAAACGGCACGGAGCCATTAAAGGTTGCATATGGAACTTGGCCCCGGTGAGGTACTGCCGGGGCATTTTTTTGCCTTGCATCCATGGGTATGAACAACCCCGTTCAGCACGTTGTGCCTATTGTTCGCGACACCCACCCATCCTGTTGAATATCCAATCAACAAGCCTAGCTCGGCAGGTCTGGGTTGCCGCCTGTAGATGATTCCCGGTATGTCCGGCAGCCACAGTATGAGCGGTCTTGATGCTTTCACATATCGGTACTAATACTAAGATACTGCCGGAAGAGGGATGATCATGCAGACACGATTTGTTGTGGTTCCTGCTGTACCAGTGGAGAAAGAAATCTTCCCTCGTCGCACCGGCCTTCCCACCGCTCTTGGAGCAGGCTACGACCTTTACGATACCCATCAGAAAACTCGGCTCACCTGCAATTTCTCAACACGCGCCGAAGCTGATTACGAATGTTCCTGCAGAAACAATCAGCAGGCCGCGCGTGGTGCGAGCTATGCAGGGCATGGCTGAAACCATCACAGATCCCCTCAGAAAATCGCCCTGAATTTTCCTCAGCTTTCATGAGCTGACCAGGTGACGTTGACCAGGTGCCATCAAAACGCTTAACTGTACGCATATACAGTAAGGCGTTTTCGTCATGATCACTTTCCTTGGCTCGCTCAACCCCAGCACCACAGAGCTCCCTTTGTACTCATTTCAAGTGCCGGCAGGCTTTCCGTCTCCTGCTGCAGACCACATGGAGAAGCGGCTCTCCCTGGACGAGCTCTTCGACATTCGAGCCCCACACATCTACCTCGTCAGGGTTGAAGGCGACAGCATGATCGGTGCTGGAATCTACCCTGGAGATCTTGTGCTGGTCGACCGCTCCATACCGCCAGAGCCAGGCCACATCGTGATCGCTGCGGTGAACTGTGAGCCTCTGTGCAAGCGCCTTGCTCGAGAGGGCAGCCAAGTCGTGTTGCGTTCGGAGAACCCGCGCTATCCCTCCAAGTATTTGTTGGAGGGTGAAGAGCTCGAGATCTGGGGTGTGGTGACGTACAGCGTGCGCAGCCATGCCAAGCTCTGATCGCGTATTCGCCCTGATCGACTGCAACAGCTTTTACGCCAGCTGTGAGCGGGTGTTCCGGCTCGAACTGCGGCACAAGCCCGTCGTCGTTCTGAGCAACAACGACGGCTGTGTAATCGCTCGCTCAGCTGACGCCAAGCCCTGGATCAAAATGGGTGAGCCCTTTTTTCAGATCAAGGACAAGCTCCGCAAGCACGGTATCGTGGCGTGCTCGTCCAATTACCAGTTATACGGTGACATGTCCGAGCGCGTCATGACCGTCATCGAGTCCATGGTGCCGGCATCTGAGGTCTACAGCATCGACGAAGCCTTTGCCGATCTTACCAGCATGCCTGGAGATCTCGAGCTGCTTGGCAGGAAGATCCGAGCGGAGGTGTATCGTCGTACCGGCATACCGGTGGGTGTAGGCATCGCATCAACAAAGACCTTGGCCAAGCTGGCTAACCATGCGGCGAAACAATGGCAGAGCTACACGGGTGGCGTCGTCAATCTTCGTGACAAGATCAAGCGCGACTGGGTGCTCAAAAAGTGCGATGTGTCTGACGTCTGGGGTATTGGTCGACGTATGTCGGCGCACCTGGAGGCGATGGGCATCCGTACCGCCTGGGAGTTGGCCCATGCAGACGCCTGGACGCTGAGGAAGAAATTCAGTGTCGTGGTCGAAAAGACAGCCCGAGAACTCGCAGGCACCACGTGCTTGGATTTGGATGAACCGAACCCGCCTAAACAGGAAATCTGCTGCAGTCGAATGTTCGGCCAGCGACTGACAGACCTGGCTCCGATCCGGGAGGCTGTCTCCACATACGCATCACGTGCCGCTGAAAAATTGCGGGCCCAGAAGTCGATGTGCAAGCGCGTTCGGGTCAGCATCCGTACCGGCATGTTCAATCCAGACGAGGCGAAGTATGCGAACGGGGTGATTGTAGAGTTGCCGTATCCCACCGACGACACTCGTCTTCTCACCAAGGCAGCCCTAGAGGGTGTGGAGCGTGTTTATCGTGAAGGCTTCCGATACAGCAAGGCCGAGGTGCTGCTGCTCGACCTGAGCCAGCGTGGGGAGATCACAGGTGACCTCTTCACAGCCTCACAGCCTGAGGCGAGTGAAAAACTCATGGGTGTCCTGGACACCGTGAATGCCCGTTGGGGGCGCGGCACCATGCGCCTGGCAAGCGTGCCAATCAATCCTTCTTGGGGCATGCGGCGAGAAATGATGAGCCAGAGCTTCACCACCAAGATGGATGAGCTTTGGACGGTTTACTGTAAGTAGCGTTCACTGATGAGCGATGGTGCGTGGGCTATTCCAGGTCTTCAAAGGCGAAGCTCAGGGGCAAATGTTATGGGCGATTTGAAGAAGTCAGCACTTGGTCGAAGCAGGTTCCATGAGCTACAAAATGGGTATGAAAATGATCAAAAATCAACCAAAATACGATCTTATGAACTGATTTACCTTTTCGGAATACCGATTTATTCGTTTGTAACATATTGATTTTACTGATAAAAAATTAAAATTTGTTGATAATTTTGGGACACCTGTTTCTAGAAACACGTGTGAAGGAGGATCAGACTGCGGTCATCGATTAACTGAGGGCTGCAAAATGAACACCGTTAAAAAATTGCTGGACTCGCTGCATAAGCTTGCTGACCGCGCTGACAAACTGGTTCCTCTTGTCTTGTCGTTTGCCGTGCTTGCGGCTTTTGTTGTCATTGGTCTGTTGGGGGTGTCGAAATGAGGATGTTGCCTTGGGTGCGCACTCCAGCTGTTTGGCTGCGCGAAGGCGGACTGAAGAGTTTCGGCTGGAGCCATAAGTCCACCGTTCGTGGATCGACGGCCATCGCCTCGCTGCAGCTGTACATAGCGATGCTGACGCAGCAGCAAGAGGTATGGAGGGACGATCAGCTTCAACTGGTATGCGAAGAGACTTACAACCGGCTTAGTGAGATTACTGGTTTGAGCCGGGCGCTCGTCGCCGAGGGAGTCGAGGGGTTAGTGCTCACAGAACGGATTCAGGTAGAGAAGGAGGGACGCAACAATCGCTACATTTTCCCTGACTTCCAACCTGGTGGTAACTGGTGCAAGCTGCCAGCGCGAACCTTGTACAACACACGTTCGCGGCACATCGAGGCCTTCCAGCTTTTCCACAAGCGCACCAAGTGCGAGCTTGATGCCCTGAAGCTGTTCCTGTTCTACGCGGCGAACCGCGACAATTACTCGTTCCACAGCATGTGTTCGTTCGAAACGATAAACAAGAAAACTGGAGTGCCTGAGAAGCGGATCCCCGCTGCAAACGCCTTCCTCGTGAGCACCGGGCTGCTGATGAATATCGGCAAGGAGCAGACCGAGGAAGGAGGCCGCAAGAAGGAGTCGAACAAGTATTTCCTTCGTGGCAATCGCGAATTTTTCGTTGGCAGCAAAGTCGCCCCCGATAAGGTGCCAGCGACCGCATAGCGCGGTCGTCCGTCATCAAATCCTCACCAAGACCTGGTCGCCGGCATATGCCGGCTCCTGGTGCTGGACGTACATGACTCGGGGCGGGCGATCCGTGTCGGATTTGGGCTGGTCACCAGCCTGCAGCAGTGCCACGATGTAGGCGCTCAATACCGCAATGACCACATCCCGCACGATTCTTTTTAGATCAGTTTTCATCATTGGTTGCCCCCCTCCATTTTTCAGGGCAACCGTATTTAAACAGCAGATTTTCGGCAGATTTGGCAGGGTTTCCGATTTGTTTTTTGCGATAACCGTCGCTTCTGCATGCCCCGTCGTCGGCAGGGCGTAGACCCAGTTGCAGCTGGTATCGAGCCCAATTGCATCACTCAACCTGCCTGAGGATCATCTCCTGTAGAGAGCGATTCCCATTGCATATTTTGAGAGTGCTTTCCACTCGCTCAACGTAGTGTCCTTGAAGCTTGATCTGATGAACTGCATTCGGTGGGTGCGGAGATCTCTGTTGATATCGGTCTGGATCCAGAGCTTCTCGGTATCCAGCGCTTCATGCTGAAGGCTGCGAAGCATTGTGTTCAGTTGTCTCTGCTGGTACTTGATCCTGGTCAGTGGCACCTGCTCCCCGGTCTGAATCTCTCGCATATTCACGAGGTCATAGTCTTTGATATCAGCAATCCGCAGGTCATGCTTTTCGCGAATGCAGTAGCTCCAGACCACGTTCAGAACGCACAGGTTATGAAGAACGCTCTCGCTGACCTCGTGCTTGATGAAGTCGATTCTTTCCCAGTCCATGATCCATTTTGCTTGATCGTAAGCCCGGTCTAAATGCATGTTCTTCAACGAGCGCCAAGCCCGCTCTTCCCCAAATTGCGGGCCAGAAAAGCGATCCATCAGCCAAGCCCTGAACTCTTCCTCTCCGAGGTCGGCTGGGACGCGGTCGTCTCCAATTGCCTGTAGGCCTTCAATCAAGCGCTGCAGGTTCGAAACTGCGATTTCTTCATAGCGCTCCAGCTCCAGAAATTCCCAGTGATATCGATTGAGCATGCTCGACAACATCAGCTTTGCAGCAAGTGAGTCCTTGCTGGGTTCGACGCCCTTGAGGACAATCCGAACCGCTTCCTTGCTTTTAGCTGTGACCCGCTGGTGTCGCCATTTAGCTTCAGTCCGAGGGTCGAAGATAGGCACATGTGCCAACAGCTCATTAATATCTTCGTATCGGAATTTCCAGCACAGATCCAGGTGTTCCAGGGTTTCGCCGAGCTTGATGTTTGGCAGAGCACTCAGCATCGCCTCGCAGCTAGCTAGGAGGCCACCGTATTTCTCCTTCTCTTGCGGACGCAATTGATTCAGCAGCTCTACGAGGAAGCGCCTTCTTGCGTCGTTCAGCTCGGAAATATGATCAGCTGCGTCTCGCAGATATTGAGGTACAGGCTTGCCATCTTTGATGGCTCCATCCAGAAGTTTTCCAAGTGGGCCGATGTAGCTAGCCTGATCTTTGCCTGGTGTCACCTCTGGCGCAGCCAGTTGAAGCTGACCCGACCATTGCGGACGCAGGGCATACATGATCGTGCAAAGCTCCATGTACCGTCCGACTTCCTCGTCGTGGGTAGAGCGGTCATCTGCCGTCATGCTGTCAAGCCAGTTTTGATACGCTTGCTTGTCGAGGCCTAGGATTTCTTGGATGCTTTGAACTGCTCGATCTTTTCGAGCGAGATATCCTTGAGCAAGCCTCTCTTGTCCTTTGTCGCTCATCATCTTTCCCATATCTGATTACCGGGCAGGAGCGGCGGCAGGTTGGTCTTCGAGGATTGCCCGAGTGCGTTTGCCCAGTTCCTGGCCGCCGAGCACGCCGACAGTGTACTCATCCACCGTGATGGCTTGGCGCATAGCGTCACGGAAGCAGGTGCCGGGTTTCACGTCCTGGATAGCCTGGGCCAGAGCGTTCAGGTACTCGGGCTCCGAGAACTTCTTACGAGCCTGCTGCAAGTGGTAGGAGTCACCACCAGCTGTCCAGGCGAAGGAAACGGTCTTCTTGATCATGGATAACCTCTGCGTTTCTGTTGATTGGGATCGCCAGTCCAGTGTCATCCGATCAACCATCCACCTTCGAGCAGGTAATCCGATTTAATTTTTTGGGCTACGGTTTTGGGGAGGTCACCCGCTTCCTCACTGACCGATTCTCCATTGGCCTGAGCATCTGTAGATGGAGTATCCCTGGCCGTTTTCCACGTGGTTGGCGATCTCATATTCCCGCCAATCACGCATTGCTCCGCCATCGATTTCCCTATGCTTACGCTCGAGTAGCCAAACCACTGTGTTGATGAACTGACCATGCGCGAACGCCGCGATGTCATTGGCCGGTTGGTCTGCGAGTCGGTCAAGGAAATGCATAGCCCTGGCCACGAAATCAAGAAATGACTCCGCACCTTCTCCATCACAGAGAGCCGGATCAGCCTTTGACCAGTAGGCCTCAACCCAGCCGCGTCGCTGTGAAATCGTGGTATCGACGCATCGGGCCGGCGCCAAGTACGTGTACTCCTGAATCGGCCAGGTTTCGAAGGCAACAGCGGGGTAGAGGGCTGCCGTCACCTGAGCGGTTGCCTGGGCGCGAAGAAACGGAGAAGCAACGATGAGATCAGGGGCTCTGGTGAATGACCTAGCGACCATATGGGCTTGCTCCAGCCCTTTTGCGGTGAGGGGAATACTCGCGTGATCCCTGGTAGGCTGGCCTGCGTTCGCGGCGCTCTCGCCATGTCGTATGAGCCTCACATTCTTCATCGACTATCTTTCTCTGATGACGCTTCCTAGGTCGAGTAATGCTGGCACGGAACAGTGCGGGATAGCCATGGTGAAGGGATGTCGATGTATGCTTGCCTCAACCGACCTGCCTGAGATTCGTTGGAGTGACTCGACAAATTTTCCATGAGCCGAAGAAGACTCCCCCGAGCTCCTACGAACGCAAGATGGCCCGTCCACGCCCACCGTTCCTAAACCAGGAGACGTTGGACACGGTTGTCCGGGATCATCAGGCTTATCTGACTGAGCTCGCTAACTGCACCCCAATCGCAAAGGGGTAGGTCAGACAAAGCGGAGAGGGTGATGAAGAAAGACCTCAGCAAGGTGTTGTTGCCTGATGACCCTCTGTACAGCCAGGCCGTTGAGGCGCTGGAGGTGTATCACCAAGCTCAGGCTGACGGAGTCGCGGGGGCTGAGCTGGAGCGACTGAGGCTTCTGGCGGAGCATAGCTTCCAAGCCGTCACGGATTACCAACTCCGGGCCTTTGGCATGCCCGCTGATAACGGCCATTGAGCCGCTGGGCCGAGCGCGCCCCGTCTATCAGCGACTTAACGCTTCCTGTACCGCATCAACCGTACCGATCCAGTGACGGCCTTTGTCTCGTGGGCTGAAGCCCAGCCTTTCGGCGAACGTTGAAGGCGACTTCATTGTGCTCGCGGTACGGCAGTCTAGAAGGGCAGGTCTTCGTCGCTAATGGGCTCAAGGACAACTGGGGGCTTCGGTGCCAAGGCTTTGTGAATGGCTTCGAGCCGTTCCAGCATTTCATCGAAAGTGATCACCAGGACATCCTTCAAGCTGTTGCGGTACTGCTCAAAGGCACGCTGCTCAACGACCTTTGTTGGATTGCGCCCGATGATGACGATGGCCGCCACAGCATGTGCGTGGACGCGCTCATCGAGATCTTCGGTAAGCCCAAGGATGTTCTTCTGCAGAACGCTCCGCTGGCTGATCACCTGAGCCACGGATCCACTTAGTTCATAAGAGGGGACGTAGGTCTTGCGGTAGGGTTTCCCCAGTAGGTCGTGCTGAGGGTGTTTGATTTCGATCAGAGCAAGATTCCCGGTGGCCTTTGCCGCCATCACGAAGTCGGAATACTGGCCTCCTTGCCCATTGATGTCCTTGCCACCGACATAGGGTTGTTCTGCAATCAACTTCACGGGATACCCGAACGCCATATCCAGGACGAACGAGTTTTCACTGAGGAAACGCTGCCACCTGTTCTCGTTGGCGTTGCCGTCCAGCATGCTTCGGTACGCTGCGATGAGTTGTCCGAGGGTGACGAGCTCGATTTCCGATTTGAGGTTGTACAGAGTACGTCGGGCAGTTTTTGCGAGCGCCGGCACGCTCTGCTGAGCAAGAGCCGCCGCCTGCTTTTGATCCTTCAGGGAAAGGCGAGTTGGCCCGGATCCCAGAGCCACAAGGTTGGCAAGGAAGTCAGGAGGAAGTCGCCTTGCTCTTGCTGGGTAATTCTCAGGTGAAGCTTTGTGTAGCAGACCGGCATAGCAGACCAACCTTTTGTCTTCCGCAGTCTCACGTTGATGACGCTGCGTCAGGCGATCCAGATGCTTCCTCAAACGCTGGAACTGCTCAACCCCCAGGAGATAGGTTTCTCCCTCCACCACGGTGTCGTTTCGGCCATCCTGGCCGTGCAGCATGATGGTTTCCACCCCTTGAATGCTGGCCACTGCCTGAACGATGAAGCGGTACTCGTAGAGCAACCCAAGACCGTGCCGCCAGTCTTTCGCGAAACCTTCAGGGAGCGAGCCCAGCAACAATTCGAGATCGTATTCGTTGCCAGGATGGGTGTATGGCCGGTAGACCGAACGAGTTATCCTGATCGACTTGATGCTGTCGTATTTTGGCTTGCCGTATCTCGCATGGCCCGACCGGGCGTAGATGGGGTAGATCGTCAGATCTTCCGAAGTCACTTCCAGTATCAGGTGCCAATCCGGCGAGTCGTTCGGCAGCGGCACATCGCTGTAGAACACACGTGAAATTCCATAGTCCTCAATGTCTTCTTCAGGCTCAAACCCACTGTCTGCATGGTGTGGGGATAGCACATCTTCCTCGAACTCACCGAGGTACTCTTCACGTTCAAACAAGAGGAAAGGGCCATCGTCGGTACGCTGTTGCATGGCGTACTGCGAGGGGCGCATGGAAGGCATAGTCGTGTCGTCCCTGATCAAAAAAGTGGTCGGAGTCGCCTGGTCGTCGAACGCGTGATACCGAGTCTAACGAGCAGTTTGAGCTCCGGAAAGACGAGCACCAAAATGCCGATACGCCGGGGCCATCGGTGAGCATCTGCCAAGGCGAATCGGTCTGTTCACTCAACCAGAAAGACCGTGTTTCAAGGAGAAAGGCATGAGGCCCACTGACGCGATACGAGGAAGGGAAAGGGAGATTCGGGGCCTCATCAAGGCCTATGGCTTCATTGAGCCGAAACTCTTCGGCTCTATCGCTCGAGGCGATGACCACGAAGGGAGTGACCTTGATCTGCTCGCCACCATCCCTCCAGCAATGGCTGGCAAGATTTCCTTGTTCGACATCGCCGAGCTCGAAGACGAGCTTCAGGCTTTGGTGGGCGTACCGGTCGACTTCCACGTTCACAACAACATGCCTGAGCACCTCAGGCCATCCATTGAGCGGGAGATGGTTACGCTCTAGTTGCTGGAGGGGAGCGTGAACCAGATCGTCAGTAATAAGTCTGGTCTATGCTGATGTGCCGTACTGTGAGCACGAGTGCCCAATGAGATTGGCCGAATTCATTCTTCAAGAGATGGAATCCATACTGCAGGCTTGGGAGAATTTTGCGCGCACCGTAGACACGCCTCTGCCCGATCTTGACGATGCTGGCCTACGAAATCATGCAGAGGGCATTTTGCGTACCGTGGCAGCTGATATGGTCTCGCCTCAGTCAGCAATTCAGCAGTTTGAAAAGTCCCGAGGTATGCAGGCGCCTAACCCGCTAGAGACCGCCGCCCAGCTACATGCTGTGACCCGCCTTGAAGCTGGATTCTCACTCGACCAGGTCGTTGCCGAATATCGAGCGCTGCGCGCTAGCGTGATCCGCTTATGGCTATCCCAGCAATTGGCCGGGGAGCCTCATGACGTCGACGACATGGTTCGTTTCAACGAGGCCATTGATCAAGCCTTGGGCGAGTCCATCACTTCATACGGCATAGCCGTCGAGACTACCCGGAAACTGGTTCTTGGTGTGCTCGGACATGACCTGCGAACGCCTTTGACTGCAGCCCTCTTGGGGGCAGAAATGCTGTGCCGTAAAGGCAATCTTTCAGAGGGTGATCTGAGGGTTGCAAATCAGGTCGCCGCGAATGTGGGACGGTCTAAGCAAATCGTGACTGATCTGCTAGATTTGGCCAAAGCGAATCTCGGATCGGGTATCCCTGTCCAAAAAGAGGACGTCGATTTATCTCTGGTGTGTAAAGCGCTCGTGGAGGAACTTCGTGTTTCTCGACCTGAGATCACGGTGAATCTTCAAGGGGGAAGTCCGGCTCAGGGCCAGTTTGACGCGGCTCGAATGGGGTAGGTGTTCTCCAACCTGATCGCTAATGCATTTCACCATGGCGATCATGCCAAGCCCATTACCGTAACGTTGACCCAGAACCCTGCGGCGGTAGAGTTCACCGTGCATAACTGGGGTAAACCCATTCCACCTGACGTATTGCCTCACTTGTTTGACCCTCAAGGCCGATACTCGCGTCTGACTTCGGAGCACCATGAGGCTTCGGGTGGGCTAGGCCTTGGACTTTTCATCGTTGGAGAAATCGTGGCCCGTCATGGTGGGACAATTGACGTTCAGTCGACTCTGGCATCCGGCACCACTTTCCAGATATTGTTACCTACCCACTAGCTGCCGGCGCTCTCCAACCATCAACGCAATCAGCTACCAAGCTCAGAGGAACACAGCCGCTCTGCAAGTTTATACAGGCAAAAGAAAGCCCGCTGGGGGCGGGCAAGGGAGCTTCTATCACACGTAGGGATTACTGACGTTCGCATAGGGCATGTGAAAAGGTCGTGAAGTGGAGAGGCCAAATGCCAGTGCCTCACTGGGAGCTAGGAAGGTTGTCCACTTACGGCCTCACGCAAATATCCCAGCGATGATCCTGGCGTCGAGCAGGGCGTGATGAGGCAGTTCTTCCCCATCATTCGTCGCGGTCAGGGTCGTGGCATCGGTGGGGAAGTTCCTGACGTTCTGGGGCCATTTTCCATCGTGATAGGCGAGCTCGCAGAACAGCTCCCAGTCGTAGGCAGGTGCGTCTGTGACAATCTTGAGCTCTTCGTCATAGGTTGCCAGGAACCGCAGGAGCGCCGCTCTGGCCTCGATGATTGGCATGGCGTACTCACCACCCCACAACTGCGGCAGTACGATCTCTTTCACGAAATCACTGCAGTCTTCTTCTCGCCACGCGTCGATCACTTCCACGTAGAATTCCCGGCGATCCTGGCCAACCAGAGCCAGGGAGATCAGATTTGCCTGCGCGGTGAGCTGAGTGAACTCACAATCGAGAAAGAGCTTCATCTGTTGGAACCTCTGCAATGACTAGGGCCCGCCTGAAATTGTCCCAGGAAGGCTGCCTGTGGAAAATCGCCTTGGCGTATTTCGGCCCCGAAAAGCTGTTGGAAACGATTGTAGATCTGTGGGGCGGTGCGAGCCCTCCCACAAGGCCGACCGTCGAGCACCTGTCGACCGACACGCTACCCGCTGATGTCGTGAATATACTGAAAATTGCCCAGGTGCGAGTCGGGGCCCTCGTTCCAGATCGCGTGCCTGTACCCGGTGTTGTCACGTTGTACGCCCGGCACGCCAATGACCTCGCCGATGGAATCCTGGCAAGACTGCCGAGAGGCGAGCTCACCCGTACCTTGCGGGGATCGCAGTTAGAAGTCGAACTTGGCCTGTGACGCCCACCTCCAGCAGGGAGAAGTGATGTGACGATTGATCATCGACTACGAAGCCTGGAGATCGCGAGGCGCAGAGCGCTGTGGGCACTTGCCGATCTACAGCCTGGGGACGCTCGTGCTGAAAAGGTGCTGACTGAACTCAACGAGGTTGAACAGGGCCTGCAGGGGGTCGTGAGCGGTGATCAGCTCTCCGCCCAGGAGCTCGTCGATGTGATCAATACGAAGCTCCACAACGGCGTTCAGCTGGTCGTCGAGGACAGCATCCCCGAGCCATGGCTGCAGCGCTTCCAAGCGGCAAGTGTTGGCTCTACCCGCCTGGCAGAGGGGCCCTACCTGCGCGACTTCGAGAAGTTCGTGGCGGTGTGGCAGCAGGAGCTTGAGCACCTGAGCATCCATCGGGCCCACAGATCCAGTGCGAGGTCGCAGTGAAAAGAACGATCCTGGGTATGGCAGAAGCCGGCGAGCCGCTATTGCTGCAGGCTCTCCAAGCCATCCGGGCCCACCAGCAGGCGATGGATGAAGGGCGACCAGCCGAGGAGGTCGAAAGGCTCCGTCTTGAGACTGATCACCTGTATCAAACCGTCATAGACTACCAGTTGCACAAGGCCGGTACGCTAGGCCAGTCAATCCACTGAGATGTATTGAGTAGGAGGAGATTGGCTTGAGATGCAGATTCAAGCATTCTGCACAGCCATACCCTGTGACCTCGACAATATCCCATAAGCAAGCCAGTTTTCCCTCAGCCCTTTTTAGCGATTGGCTGCTCCCAATGTCGTGACCTTGCTAGCCTGAATTTCGAAATTTGCTGATGCTGCCAAAGTGCAAGGGCAACGTTCGGAACCATCATGACTAAAGCAGTACCCTGAGCCATGATTTGGCTCAAAACCAGGACTAAGGTCATCAGCGGGATTGCAACCAGGCCTCCTTCGATACAAAAGAACCCCCTAGAGCGCCCATATCCTGTAGCAACAAATAGATCTCGATGGTTTACGATGTGAGCCTGACTTCTACTAACCGCACCAAGGATTCCCTATGTCCCGTTTGGCAGAATTTCGTCAACTGGAGCAGCAGCTCGCTGCACAACTCGCAGAGCTTGAGGCCCTGAAAGGCAGCTCTGAGCTGCAGAAAGAAATTGAATTTGAGACCAAATTGCGTGATTTGCTTGGCCAGTATGGCTACAGCCTGCGCGATATCATCAACATCCTAGATCCCCAGGCGGGCCGACGTGTTGCCGCTCCTGCTGGTGTCGAAAAAGCGCCGCGCCGTGAGCGTCAGGTGAAGCAGTACAAGAACCCGCACAACGGTGAAATAATCGAAACCAAAGGCGGCAATCACAAGCTCCTGAAAGAGTGGAAAGCTCAATATGGTGCTGATGAAGTCGAGTCTTGGCTTGCCTAATTGCTAAGCTATCGGCGTGGTACGCAGGTATTGCGACCACGCCATGATGGTTGCCAGTATACATCTGGCAATTGCTAAGGTACTATTGGTTTGGAATGCCTAGGTACATAGCATCCTCTCCATTGCCAAATTTTGGAAGCCATTCTTTGTCAGTTGCTGGGTCGATTTGATATCTATAGCTCGAGGTTGAGAATATAACTTGGGCATTATTTTTCGAGGCGAGCGACTTAAGTTCTTCTATGTAATCAGACAGATGAATGTCGGGAATGTCCTGCTGTTTTGGGGTGTCCAGGATTAATATCCTGAAAGGAGAGTTTTTGTCTTCTAGACATATTTCGAATAGTGCGGCGTGGAATGCAAGAACTGTACGGGTCTTTGAGCTGCCTTTGAATATTTCAAGCTTCTCATCTCCCATCATTGGTTTTAGGTTGGAGTCGATTTTGATTTGATTCGATACATTGCGCGCATGCAAAGTATCCAGCCATTTGGTCATGGCCTGCGACAGCCGTAGACGGAATGTAATTACCTCAGCAGATTGTTCGCTTGGTTTTTGGGCCGCCTCTAAGAGTGACAGCGTCTTGTCGCGACGAGCCAGCAAATTGGCGTGGTTGGTTTTCTGAGCTTCTACCTTTTTTAGCTTGCCCAGCTCAAGTTGAAGCTCGAAGATATCTGATGTCGTGGTGCTAATTGCCTCAATGAATGCATCTATTCCAGCCTCGCGCTCGGCGATTGAACGCTTGTGTATAAAGGATTCGATATGGCGATTGGTTAGCGATTTCGCGATCTCCAATCTTTCTGCGGCTTGAATGTTTGCGGCAGTAGAAATCTCTAAATCCTTTATCTGGTCTCTCAAATAGAGAAGGCTCTTGCCATATGACTCGGCACTGGCCATGAACATGCCGCAGTTCGGCGTGGTGCATAGCTCGGAGAAAGATATGAAGGCTCTTCGAGCGTCCTCATTCAAGTTTAGTGTTTGAATTTCGCTTTCTATTTCGTCTCGAATTAGCTTGGCACTGGATATCTTTGACTCGAGCTGTATGGATTCATTGCTAAGTTCGCGGTATCGTACTCGTTGCTCTGCTATCAAATCGTCAAGACCAGACAGAGCTTCGCTCTTAACATTTTTAGTGTTTTTCAGCTCTTCCAGTCGTGTTTTGGAACGTTCTAGTTTTTTCTCTAGCGTATCAATTGTGCGGATAGGAGCTGTCAAGTCTTGCTGTAGACGTTCCAAAAGTTTTCGGCTCGAGACGATAGATGTATCGAGATAGTCAGCCTCTTTTTTTAGTTCTATACCAGTGCGTTTCTTGTCATATAAATTGAAAGGTGGGAGGCCTACCAACAATCTAACCATTTCGGAGTATTGGTCTTTGACGAAAGACTGACGTGCTGCGTAAAACTCCAAATATCCATGATCTTGATCTAAGTAAAAAAGCGGTATTAAGCTTGAAAAATATGGGAGGGTAGGTGTGCCGCTAGTGGTGATTAGTTTATTGGTTTTGATATTTATGAGGTTTAAAAAGAATCGCGAAAAATCCTCGTCATTATAAAAGCGATTGATGGTTTTCGAGCTTTCGTGGACAGTTAGGTCAAACTTTTCTCCGATGGAGCGCTGGAGAGTTATCTTTTTATCATTTATCGCGATTTGTAATATTGCTGACTTGCAATTTCTAGTGATGTCTGCACGAAATTTTACATCCATTCCCAAGCAGAATAGGGTGGACATTATGAGCGGTGTTTTTCCGCTTTCATTCTCTGCAAATAGTTGAGTTATATCACTGCCGAACTCAAGCAGGCCTGATCCCCAGCCATTAGGGCCATTGGCGACAATCTCTAAGGATTCGAATCTCATAGTTTTTCCTCTACTGCGCGTTCCTTGCAAATGTTCCTGTATTCCCGTTGGATGGTTAGGAGGAAAACGCAAAGCTCACCTTCCGACTCGATTGCTCCATCGACGATTTTTTTGCCAGTCGAGGTTGCCTCAAGTCTGGAAGTATTTTTATTTATGGTGATTAAATTAGTCGACTCTAAAAAGGTTAGGGCCTTCACCGTTCGGATTCGAAGGTTGGCCGACCAGCCTAGTTCTTGGCTCGAGCCGCTGAATGTTGCGAGACTATGTTCAAAGCATTGGCCTATGAGCTTGCCAATTTCATCGGCTTTAGGTTTCGATCTACCTTTGGCTAGGCTCAATATCGAAAGTGCAATAAGTGGCATATGGAACAAGCTTTCGTTCTGAAGTGCATCCCTTCGAGAGCGCGGAGCGCTTCGAGTAATGATCAAGGGGGCTTCAGTGGAGGCGATTTCTATAGCTTCAACGAGTTTCATGTTGCTTCGCCTCTTACCAGTTCCGAGAGGACTGCGCCAAAGGTCAGTTCAAGGGTTATGTCAGTTCGCATCAATTGGTTGCAAAGCTTGGTTTGTAGTGTAGTTACTTCGGTAGTGATTTCTGCTGTCTTAATGGCACCTAAAGCCAGTTTTCTAGCGCTTTCAACTACGAGCTCAATGGCTATGGTCATCAGGAAGTCTGGTATGTCATGGCGATACTTTCTGTGCCAAGCTTCCCATTGGCACTTATAGCCCGCAAACGCGTCAATGGTGTTGGAAGAGAATCCCGAGCGTTTCAAGGTTCGCTGAAGAATTGATGCCGACTTGATGGCTTTTTCATCACCGCCGTCTCGTAAAATCTCATAAGTTGATGTAGAGATGGAGAGCACATCCAAGACATCTTTCATGCCAATACTGGCCTTTCGATCTAACTCGGCTGCGGAAATATCTTTAATTAAGATTTCGGCGGATTTAGATTCAATTGTTGAAAGAAGTCGGACTATTATTTTTTGAACTTCGTCAGGCTTTAAGTGGACTTCGCTAAATTTATATATTTGATTGGACGCCATTGAGACGAAAAGATCGTCTTGCTCACTCAGAATCTGTTGCCTTGGTTCCAGGCAGAGGTGCGAAAGAAAATGAAGATGCACATCTTCGGATTCAAAGGCTAGGCTAGGTATCAGTTTTTGAGTTTCTGCTATCAATGTCTTTGTGTGCGCACCTACTGGGCGCTTTCCTCTTACTTCCTCGAGGATTTGCTCCACTTCGTCTTCAAAGTTAATGTTGGTTCGGATTTCTACCGAGTGACATGATTTTCCAAAATTCTTGATGTGGGGTAACAGCTTTCCAGCAAAGCTGTCGGGTAAATTGTGCTCCGTGTTACGGCGTTTTTTGATCCCGAAGATATCAAGTATCGTGTACTGGTCGTTAAGCTTCGTCTTGGTTTTAACTTGGACAAAGCGATATCGAGTTTCACCATCAATAACATATTTTACGACGTAGTCTTCATGGTAATCGCAATATATGCGCTCAATTTCGCTTTCTTCTAGGATCGCTAGGCTTTCGATTAGTGCCGCTCGGAACTGAGCACGAAATCGGTTTATCGTATCCCTGCCTGCCTGCTCCCGGAGGTCAACTTCATTTAGTTTCATGTCGTTTCATTGCTCCAGGTGAAACACATACTTGCTGCCAAGTTTGTTCTGAGTCAGAGATAGTTTTTTGCATGAATAGCGAGACATCGCCAGCAAATAAATAAGGCATGAGCCATGCTTTAGCTGCGAGAGTGGTATGTAAAGGCGCGAGTACCCACTATCTCTTTTCTGAGATCCGTGACCCATGCTAGTCGAACTGAAAGGTTGTAGACGAAGATCCATTCATATCTGTCCCTGATCACCCAACTTTTCCTTTGTCCCTGCTGCTGGCTGGCACATAGCCAGCTTAGCTTAACCTTTTCCAACCTAAGGGCGGAAGTCGAAACCTACTCTCTAGGCCTCAGGTTTCAGTGTTAATGATGGTTGATAGCGAGAAACCTTTCCACTCCTGTAAAAAGGTTTGAGGTTTTCGTTAGGCATCGCTATGCTTGGCCAGGAAAGGAGAGAAAAGGAGTAAGCTCATGAAGGTTTTGGTTGAGATTCGCGATGACCTGATGGCTGCTGTGCTGGGTCTCAGCAGTAGCTCGGGAAGCACTGCAGATGAGGTTCTTAACAACCTTCTAGCGGTTGCTTTGGATCAACCTGAGGCAGAGGCTGTTGATTTGGTGCACGCCGTTCAGGTGACCCTGAAAGCGGTGGAGAAGGTGCCTTTTGGAGACACCTTCCTCGTTGAGGATGTGATCCCAAATGACCTTTGGCATTTGATGACCACTGGTGACAGGAAGTCGTTTGGAAAGGCGTTTCGAAAGCAGGTCGACCTAGCTGGTCTAGCAGAATGGGTCTCACGTAACAGCGGCAATAAAGCCGTATACCGTCGTTCTCTCAAGTAAGGAAGTGCACAATGACAGACCTCGCGTTTGCTGATCGATTCCTTGATGCGGTAATTGATGGTCATCTGGGAAGCGGCCTGGTTATCACCCGCCAAGAACTGATTAGCTATTTCCCTGAAGATCCTGAGACGACCACTGGGTGCTTTCTGTCGAACTCGGAAATCTCCAGCGCTACACATAGCCCGACCTATCGCAAAATGACACTCCGCGTTAGCCCTGGGGTTTACCGTGTTCACCCTGAGGCTCTCCTGGAGCGCATGAAGCAGCGAGGAATTGCAGCGTAGTGAACGCGGGTCACTTGAGAGCAGAGTGGAGCGGATGACGTGATCAGGGATCACATATCATTGCCTGTTTCATGCTTTTGGGGTGGTGGTCAGTGGACACATCAAGTGGCACAGGTTTCGCCATTTACCGAGTGAACATGCCTGCGATGATTCGAGCGTCCAAGAGAGCATGGTGTGGCAACGGGGCTCCATCGTTGCAAGCGTCCAGATTTGTAGCGTCAGTGGGCCTGTTCAGCACGTTGTTAGGCCAGCGTCCGTCGACGTAGGCGAATTCGCAGAATAGCTCCCAATCGAATGCCGGTGCATCGGTCACAATCTCTAGCGTCTCCGTGAAGCCTTTGAGGAAGGTCAAGAGGGCGTCACGCGCGGCAAAAACGGGCATCGCGTAACTCCCATGCCAGAGCTGTGGGAGTACAATCTCGATTACGAAGTCACTGCAATCCTGATAACTCCATGTGTCGAGCAATTCGACGTAGAATTCGCTCCCGTCTTCAGCAACCAAGGCGAGCGAGATCAATTTCGCTTCCGACGAGAGCTGGGTGAACTCGCAATCAAGGTAGAGCTTCAAGGCAGTGACTCCTTTCGCATGAGTGGCAACCGCATCGACATTTCACAAGAGGCCCTTCTCTGGAAGGCGGCACTGGATCATTTCGGGCAATCTGCGCTGTACCAGATCGTCGTCGAACTGTGGCAAGGAGCAGGGCCTCCCGCAAGGCCAACGGTCGAACATCTCGATGAGCATGAGGTAGGCCTTGAGATGATTAATTTACTGAAAATTGCCCAGGTGGAAGTGGATGGTGTCGTGCCTTTCAGAGACGAATCCTCAAGCCGCGTAACGCTGTATAGCAGGCACGCTCAGCACCTGGTTGATGGCCTGCTGGAGAGGATGCCTGTCACTATGCTAACGCGGCAAATGCGGACGGCTCGCGTGTCAAATGACCTAGGCGTGTGAAGCGAGGCTGGAGCCAAGCGAAGCGGCGATGAACGGTCATTGCTAGGCGACGGAGATACGATCAGGATGGCGCTTCGCCATTATGAAAGGGATCTTCGTTATGCCGCCGTATCAGCATCAGTTCGTGTGCTTGGCCAGCTCAATCAAGCATGAGGGGCTCTGTATCGCGGGAAAAATCTGGGATGGGCAAAACCCTGGCTCTTGGATTCGGCCAGTCAGCAATCGCCCTAAAGACTCTATTTCTAACGCAGAGCGTACCTATGGTAACGGCCAACCGGCCCAGTTACTCGATCTGACAACAATATCGTTTTCCGCTGAGCAGCCTCATCCCTATCAGAATGAAAATCACATCATTCTCCATCCGCCCTTGTGGGCTTCGGAACGTCGTCTGGCCTTGGAAGAGATCGAGGCGCTTGAAGATCGCCCAGAGCAACTATGGGAGCTGGGCCACCGCAGCAGATGCGGTGTTAACGATCGCGTCCCCGAGGATCTGTTAACTGGCAGGCGACAGACGCTGTACCTTATTCGCCCCCAAAATATTTCTGTTACCGTATCAGCCGAAAGTGCTGAATGGAACAACCCTAAGCTGACCGCTCGCGCCTCGTTCACCTACAGCGGTAATCAGTACGCTCTGAGCATCACTGATGAGCGTGCTAAGGCATATTTTCTGCGGCAAGGGGTGGGTGTGTATCATCCCCCCCGCATTACCTATTTCACGGTGAGCCTGGGTGAGATTGATCCTCACACCAACTGTGCCTACAAGCTCGTAGCAGCAATTCTCTAAACGGATGCCCATGAAGATTCTGACTATCGGCTTCACCGAGAAGAAGGCTGAACGCTTCTTCTCTCTGATCAAGCTCTCAGGTGCCAAGCGTGTTGTGGACGTTCGGCTGAACAACGTCTCGCAGCTTTCCGGCTTCGCTAAGCGGGACGATCTGAGGTATTTCCTCACAGAGATCTGTGACGTCGATTACGTCCATCTGCCTGACCTGGCTCCTACCAAGGAGATCCTCTCGCCCTACCAGAAGAAGGACATCACCTGGCAGCAGTACGAGGAGAAGTTCATGAATCTGATGGCGAAGCGAAACATCGAGAAGCATGTGCGCCGCGACTTGATGGACGGAGGCTGCCTACTCTGCAGTGAGCATCAACCTCATCAATGCCATCGTCGCCTCGTGACCGAGTATCTAAAAGAGCACTGGAGCGACGAGCCGATCGACGTCAAGCATCTCGTATGAGTGATACCAAGACCATCCTCATCGCCTACCCGAAGGAATTCCTCTGCTTCTCTAAGCTGCAGAGGAAGGTGCAGTTCTACACCAGCCAATCCCATGAGGTGCGGCTGGTCGCGATGTCTGACCCCAACGGATATGTGAATGCCTATGCGGAAGAGCGGGGCATACCCTTCGAGCTGCTGGAAGATTTGAATGGCGCTGTCGAGAAATCAACTCACGCAATTCTATTTGAGGATCGCGAGTGCTTTGCCGAGTTGAGAGGTGCCTTGATCCTGGCAGGAATTCCTACCCGTGTTGTTCCCCTGCAGCTCACGCTGGTGGTAAACAAGGATCGAGGAGACGTCTACGACGTGTACATCGGTCGAGGCACTATCTGGGGAAACCCATACCAGATGGGCCAGGACGGTGACCGAGACGAGGTCATCCGGAAATTCGCCTATGACTTCGGTCGCGGCTTTCTGAAGGCATCAGAAAACCTCGAGCATAATCTGGGCATCATCCGCGGCAAGGTAATCGCGTGCCACTGCAAGCCCGCTGCATGCCACGGGGATGTCTTGGCTGCGCACCTGAATGCTCAAGATGATGGGCTCTAGCAAGCGCTGAAGGGTGTTGGTAGAACGTGGCCCAGGCGTCAACTGCTCGGGCCCCGCCTTCGATAGTCCAGCTAGACAGTCTGGCTCGATGACCTACTCAGTCTCACACGCTTCTGGTCTCTAGAGCCCAACTAGAGCTTAGCGCTAGAAGAGGTTCCCTCACGGCTGGGCCCCATTGCCAAGTAGTCCTTGTAGGCTGCAGTCGAAATACGCACACGGTGCGGAGAGAAGCTGCCTTCCTCAAGGCCTGCCTCCCGAGCCCATTGGGCACAGAGCCGCTGTAGACTATGAGGGCTCATGGGGAGCTGTGAGTTCCTACGAGATGGAAACAGAAAGTCACCTTCTACTAAACCTTGCGCTGTTGCATATTTCTCTATGATGAGCTGGCAGCTATGCGGAATAGTCGCAAGTGGGGTTCGTCCGGAGTCAATGTGTCTGGGGGGACTTGAAATTGATTGGCCGTACCTGGCACTCAGATATTCAAGAGCTCGTACCCCAGTCAACATGCAAGCCAGCAGTGCCTGATCTCTGAGATCTCCAGAAGAATGAACCACTTTTGCGACGGCCTGAATCTGTTCAGATGACATGGCGACGCGCTGACTCGAAGTTTGCTTAGGGCCGATGTGGTTGCTGGGCTCTGGCCGAAGATCCGACCGGTAGGCAGCCAACACGTTAAGTGGGAGACCTTGCACGACTTCTTCCAGCGTGCGCTCGTCCACCTCATTTCCCAGTCGCAAAAGAAGGGTCTTCCTGATGGACTGCTTCGCCAGATTCATTTCGGGCACCGCACGGTTACGGAGATGAACTGGCGGCGTGTTTTGAGCAGTCTTATTGAGCTCGTAGAACCCTTGGTAGCCAAAGCTAATCGCAAGAATTTCGTGCATTTGGGTAAGAGAAATCGACGTTTCTGCTGGTAAGCGCTTGAAAACCCATTTGGCTAGGCGCTTGAAACCATGCTTACGGTTGAGGTCTATCAAAAAGATTGGAATGCGCATGCAGTTCTCCGGTGCCAGGGTGTCGGCTGCCCACTGACTTCGTCGAAGTGCGTGCTAGAGGAGGGTAATGCAACCTGTGGATGTAGCCTTTGCGTGCCGACCGCTCGATGCAGGTACATCGGAAGCTGAAAGCTAGCACAGCACCATTTGAGGTGTCTACCATCGGGCTTTCCATGATGGAGTACATTTGTACTCTAGACGGTTTAAGCCGGAAACCTGAGCCCTATCGAGATTGTTCGCTGTGATTGGTGTCTTCTTACCAGGCGCATCCTCTGATTGAGCTGCCTAAGAGCGCTCACTTTCCATTGCAGGTAGGCTCACTAAAAGAGACTTCCCCCCGCATTGCGTGCCATCATTATGCTACTCTCCGCTGATGGCAGCGAATCGATCGCTGCCACTCGCTAGGGAGCGGGTGCTGGATGAGTAGTCAGGAACGACAGCTACAATTTCGCCAGACTGTAATGAAGTTTGAGCTTTATATAATATCGCTTTGGCTTCTGTTTGTGCTGATGATTGTAGTTAAGGTAGACATCCCAATTTGTTTTGGGGCGGATTGCCATTATGTGGGAACTCTGGCGCTTGTTCGAACTAATGTCCTGCCGTTAATTTCATTGGTTTTCATCGGGCTCGTGGCTCTTTGTTATTATCGGTTTAAATGCAGGATTCAGTCGAATGTAGGTCTGCCGGCTGTTGCAAGCAAAGTGGAGGATTTGAGCTATGAGCATCTCACTTTTCTTACAACCTATATCGTTCCTCTGATCTGCTTTAATTTAGACAATATTAGATACATCATTGCGCTATTTATCCTCTTGTTTGTTATTGGCCAAATTTACGTCAAGACAGATAAATTTTACGCGAATCCAACTTTGGCGATACTCGGATTCAGGCTTTACAAGCTTGAGGTGAATGGCGTCAGCAAAGTAATGATCACAACTCAGCGTATCAATGAGTTGGATAAGGTAGTGTTTACGACAATCGACGAAAAATTCGTATCTGGAAGGAAGGCATGAGCATAGATGCATTGCGACTGACCGCACAAACTCTGGCAAATGATCAGCAAACAGTGGGGATTATGTTCTTCATTTTGCGAGAGCAAAATGCGTTCGTTGCTCGAAAGGTGGAGCTGTCACGCGATGCTCAGCTGGCTTTGACTGCAGAGTTGAAGCTAGAACTTCAAGAGTTTTTTGAGACGGATTACGTCTTACGAGATCTCACAGCGATTGACCTACGCCAGGATGCAATCTTTCGGTACAACCTTCCAAACTATCCGTCTCAGCTGGAGGTGTTGAAAAGTACGCTTGATGCACCGGCTACCATTGCCGACTTCAATCATGCAAATGATTCAGTCACAAATTTGAAGGCGATAGTAGTGGTGTTGGGGAATGGGAATGAAAGCCTCGCAGTCTACAAGCATCACTATCCTACCAACACCTATCGTAGGAATGGCTTCAGTCTACTGCGTGCAGGCATAGCTCAGGATCGCTTTGAGAAGCTTGATCAGGATATTATCCGGATGGGGCATACCATCGATTTCATTTATAATGGAACTGATGTGTTTGTCACAAACTTTAAGGTTCTTGAGAAGTTTTTTGGCTTCAAGGAAGCAGTGAAGGCTGACGCCACTGTAAAGCTCGCGACGCTCACCGCTCGTAATATTATTCAAGATATTGCGGTGCTTGAGGAAAGGATAGCAACTCACGGGGATTTGACGTTCGCGAGGAAAGTGATCAGGGCGATCTCACACTCACGGGTTCTTGATACCGTCCCTAACGACCAGATAATCCAGTTCATCAAGCAGCATCACAGTCTAAGTAAGAAGATCAAAATCAATGCTCTTGATGCTCAGATTATACTGGATACAAAGGTTTCTCAGAACTTCTTTATGAAGCTGCTCAATGATGATTATCTGAAGTCCGAGTTGACAAAGTTTGAGTATGATGCTGATAGCAAGGATTTGGTAGAGGCTGGCCCGTGATTTAAGGGGTAAGTTTTAATGGGTAAAACATGCGACATTCATGAGCGAAAATATCAGGAGAAGGCTATTTCTGCGTGGTCGTAAGATTGGTCGCAGGTTCCTGATTATATCTCTGAGTGCAGCAATTTTAGTTGTTAAAGTGTAAGTGGTGCTTTTTCTACGAGCTTTGTAATTAAGAGGGATCTTTGTGAAATTGGAGACGCTAATTTATGAGGCTTTCGTCTCGTTTAGTAAAGCGCATACCGGTGAGGAGCCAGCTGCTTTTGGTATTGAGGCGGATAGTAAGGGGCGACAGCTGAGTATTAGTTCTGGTACTGAGAGTAAGATTAAGTTGGTCTCCTTGGCGCTTTTGAAGCTTAATTGGCCAGGCTGCATTAAGCTAGATCTGGCGGAGCATCAAAAACTAACAAAAAAAGCAATTCTTGAAGCTTACGTTCAGTGTTTGGATTTCGGAACTCTACCCGTTGCGGCTAGATACTTTTCACACCCCTATTTAAAAGGCTTGGTTAAATCCTTCGTGGTGGAGTTCGCGTCTTTTCTGCCCAAAAATTTCACATGTCATTTGCCGGCTGCATCCACAGGACTGGAGCGTAATGAACCGTATGTGATCGGGCCAGTAAAAATATATAGTCGTATGGATTGGATTGATTCTATTGATTATCCGTCGGGTGCGCTTGATTATGCAGGAGTGGACAATTCCGATTGGCGTGAAAACCTTAAGTCGGCTCTGGTTGATAAAGAAGTAAAATTAAAACCGTTGAGTGCATCGCTTTATGGGATTCTAATCAAGTCTAAGTGTGTCATTAGTGTGGCTACTGAAGGTTATGGTGAGGGTCTTTCTCAAAAACTTTCCACGATAATGGCGAGAACGGCGCTTGACTCCATATCTTTAATTTTTGGAAAATACAAGCTCTTTAGAAGTCTTATGCTTTACACTGAGAGAAGGCCTCCGATCTTGACGCATAGCCTAGTTGAGACAGATGGGTTTCTATGGCTTGCGGGCGCTAAGCTCTCTGATGAAGTAAGTCCGTTCCTTCCTTGTGTTGAAGATTTGAGTGATGCTAAGAAAAAATTTTTAGAAGCTGTTGGTAGAGTGCTGACAGGTCTAACGAGTCTGGATGACGGATGTCCGGGTCTTTGCCAGCGATGGTCAACCGCACTTGATTGGCACGGCGAAGCATGCCGAGAGGTTAGTGATCAGATAGCGATTGCAAAATTTGGGACTTGCCTAGATGTATTAAGTAGCGGAGGTGGGAAGACTTCAGTAATAGCAAATATGGTTTCAAATCTGACTAAGATACCTGTGGATGACAATGTTGTAAATATTGGAGAACCTCTTACGCTTTATAAGGCTATCTCTAAAATCTATGAGAATGGTAGATCTGAGATTTTGCATGGCAATAAAGTTGATAGGATGACTTCTTTTGAGTCGCTGAGGGAGATGGCGGAGCACTTTTCCAGAATTACACTCATCAGTGCTGCTCTAGCTTATCTCAACTATTCAGGAGCTGATTCGGATAAGGCATTCTGCGAGATGTGAATTTATTTTGCGGTTCTTTCGAATTTTCAGCACTGCCCATTTGGCCTTGAAAGCTGCTCACAATAGTCTCTCCCAGAACTGACCGCACGAAGCAAATTTCAACGTGCCTCAAAATGCTTACCTTGCTACGAGCATCCTCCAAACGCTTCGAGAAAATCGGTGAGCGGCAAAGTGCTACTTTTATGCGCTTTGCCGCCGCTGAGTTTTGCAAATATCTTGATGGCCTATTAAGGAAATATGGAATACAAGGTGGTGAAAGTAATCACAGCAAACGCCCGGCTTACCGGTATTGCTGATACCAAGCTGATCCTGGTGCTACCAGCGAGCACTGCATCCGAATTCCCGACAGCCGATTTCTTCGACCAGGCCAACTCCAGATACTGTTTGGTGAGGCCGGTGAACTTGAGAGCAGCGAAGGCGAGAGCCTGGAAGAAGTGCTGAGCAGCATCTTGTAGAAACTGACGAAGCCGATGCTCAGTCTAGGAATGCCAACTCGGTTTGCAACGAGTTTGGCATTACAGCTTCCCTTGCACCTCGACGGCTTCGACGACCAGCTCGGGCGCCGGCTTCCTGTGGGATGCTCACCGTAAATTTCAGACCTGTTAGACCTCCATTTCGCTGCAGGTCTGCAAGCTCTGCGCTCAGCTTCGAGATCAAGTCGTTTGCCGGCTCACCTGTATCTTCACTCAGTGTGAGAGTCATGAGTGTCAATGGGCTAAGCCCAAGGCGCTCACTCACCTGCTCGAGCTTGTCCAGGGTGATGCTCGATTTACCAAGCTCAAGCTTCGAAAGGTATGTGCGGCTGGTGGTGTCAGAGAAGTCTCTCTGGGTGATATTGCGCTTGCTGCGCAGTGCACGAAGCACGCTGGCGAAGGAGGCTTTGAGCGTCATGCTTCAGTCTCGGGGATTGGCTATCTCGGTAGAAGGCTACGTAGTGAGCATAAAGCCTATCACGGCTGGATAAAGTGGACGCCCTTGCGTATACCTTGATTGACGTCGCCATTGGCCTCCACTGGGCCGTTACTCGAGGACAAGAATGTGAATGTGGGCGAGTTGATCGAAGAGCTCCGCAAGTACGACCCTGACCTACCAGTTTTGATTCCGCGATCTGACTGCTCAGCACTGGAAGACGCCGTTGCGTGTTACCCAGACGTCGTGCGCGAAGGGCGGATCATGGGCTATGAGTCCCTGACCTGGTTCCAAGGGGAGCCCGATGACCCAGGTGCCGAAAAGCATCAAGTCGTCGTCATCGACTCCAGTCTGCCAATTCCAACGTGAGCGAAATGAAAGCCAATCTAGTGCTTCAGTGATCGCGTGTACCGAGCGCCCATACTGCATCGCCAGCGCTTCGTGATAGAGAGAAGCCTCCAGCGTTCTGGATGTGGTTTGCGATCTCGTAAGCACGCCAATCGGCCATCGCCTGGCCATCCATCGCCTGGCCATCCAGAACTCGAGGCTTCTTCTCCAGCAGCCAGGCGACTGCGTTCAAATATTGCCCATGAGAAAACATGACGATGTCACCGGCTGGATGCTGCTCAAGCCGATCCAAAAAAGCTGGCTCGGGCAACAAAATCATGGAATGACTCCGCGCCGGCGCCGTCGCGATAGGCGGGGTCGGACTTCAGCCAGTATGCATCTACCCAGCCCTTCCTCTGGGCCACAGTCGTATCGACACAGCGCTCGGGTGCAAGGTAGGTAAACTCTTCGACAGCCCATGTCTCAAACGGTGTCCCGGGGAAGGTCGTGGCAGTTGCCTGAGCGGTGGCCTGCGCTCGTGCGAAGGGAGATGCGACGATCAGGTCAGGTGCCACGGAAAATGATCCGGCGATCATCCGAGCTTGTTCCAGGCCCCAAGGCGTGAGAGGAATGCTTGCATGATCTCGACTGGCTTGCCCCGCGTTTGCTGCACTCTGGCCGTGCCGAATCAGCCGTACACGTTTCATCAGCTATCGTCCTTGTCATGGGGTTCTAACACTAGCCTGCTTCCTTGCATCTGAGGCAGCCAGAGCATCGTGTCGATCATTGAGTTTGAGGTGGGGCAGTGGACAGAGACCTGAGCAAATTGCTTCCTCCGGATCATCCCATGTACACGGATGCGGTTGAAGCTCTGAAGCGATACCACCAAGCACAATCGGAAGGGATATCAGGGCCAGAGCTGGAGCGTCTCAGGCTGATGGCTGAGCACCGGTTTCAAGCGGTTACTGATTACCAGCTTCAGGCATTGGGTGGCCCCGCTGAGAAAGGTCATTAGCCGGTGCAGGTGAGTGAGGTTCGGTGGGCAGTGGGGCGAAAGTCAGGGCAAGGCTCACCTTGTTGCGGATTTTCTAAGTCTCACAGCCTTTGCGATTCCCGGGCTTCAGAGGGAAGTACGTCCGATTTTTCGGATTTTTTTGCGGATTTAACCCGGCGACGAAATCAGCTAGTTCTCGGTGCCAAACAGACGACGGAGCAGCTCGCCTGTGGGTGTGCCAGCGTATCGCGTTTGCAGCTCCTCAAGCTTGGCAGAGCGGTACTCGCTGGATAGAAGGCTGAGTCCATGTAGCGCATTCATCAACTGCTGAGTAGCTGAGATCTCGTCAGCCATGTTCAGCCAGGCTGAACTGATCAGCTTCACCTTGTCTTCGGCTTCGCGGCTGGCGATCTGCGACTCAATAAGCTTGTTCGCATGCACCAAGGTTTTGAGTGAGGTCAGGGACTGCTCGAGCTCGTTTAGCCGTTCACCGAGGCGAGCGGCCTGGTCAAGATTGGCCGGCTCGCCATCGACATAGATGGTGTCTTCCTGCACCGAATAGATTGCCAAGGAACCCTCACCACCGCCGGTTACGTCCAAGGCAAGGACATTGCCCAGACGTAGGGCATTCGGAATCCATGTGTGCCCGATACAGACACGCCATGCCCCCCGCACACCACTTCGATGATGCTTTTTGATCCGCTCGCGGCCCCACAAGGCCACATCCTGAATCTGTGGGTTTGCGAGACTCAGGGTGAAATCATCCCAGGCCAATCCCACGGGCACGTCAGCGTGAACCACACCTACCACGCCTTGAGCTGTCTCCACCTCGATAGCCATCGGCAAGCTATCCAGCTTGTCGACGATCATGGGCTTGGATTCGTCATCAATCGTGAGCCACCAGCGCGCTCCATGAGCGGAGTAGGGTAGGTGAGGGCTAGCTCGATAGGCGTCGATGAGCATCTGCTCGTGATTGCCCTTCACCGTGAAGAACCACGGTTCGCCCAATAGTTTCAGTGCGTCGAGCATGCCTGGGCCACGGTCGATGAGATCTCCAACTGCAATCAGCCGGTCGACGGATTGGTCGAAACCGAGTGCCTTGAGGCCTCTATGGAGCTCTCGTGTTTTGAAGTGGATGTCACCAACAATGAAGTCACGGCCAGCCCGATTTTGAGGGAGTTTTAGCAAATGAGGCATACGCTACAGACGCTCCTGAGCCGGCCTGGAAGACTCGGATATTTTACCTTGTGCACGCAGGATCTCACCCATTAGCGCCCCTAGGTTTCGAGCGTCGTCGATCCCTCTATGGTACTGACCAGACCATTCGATGCCCCAGCCCTCAACTGCAAGCCGGAGAGCCAATGCACGGCAGCTTAGTATTTTCCAGTGCCATTTCTTAGCATTGGTGTGGCTAAGGTCGGCCAGCATCGGTTCGCAGCGATTCCGTACTGCATCCATTGCCAACTGCTTGGCATCGTAATCACCCCAGGAGCACCAAATCAGCCCTTCGGTCTTAAACGGACTCAGGTAGTCATCCAGCTTCTGGCGAACCTTGTCGTATGAATCTGCGCCGTCGACGTCGGCTTGATCAATCGTGGTCAGTCTCTTGCAAAAGTCGGTAAGAATCGGATTCAGCACTGGGCGCACGAAGCTGGTGTACTCGCTGACGATCTTGCAATCCCGATGCAGATCTAGAACTACAGCTCCGACTTCGATTGTCTCCATCTCGTGACGACTTACAGCAAGCTTGTGTTCCGGCTTTAGCTCATCGGTCAGGCCTGTAGGGTACTCGTCGCACGTGGCTTCGAGATCTACGCAAAGGAGATATCGGGTGCCTGCCAGCAGCTCGCGGAGTGCCTGGAGGTGCTGTGGTTTTTTGATCTGCATGTTCATCCTTCCCAGAAGCCTTCGTTCATTCGAAGCGGAGTCGAAGAGCTGAATGTGCTACTCGCTCGCAGGTATTCCTGTGCGCCGCCCTGCTAGGTATGAGTTCCTAGCGCGGAGTACAAATGTACTTCTGCCATGGAAATGCCTACTCATGGTGCTTCGAGCTGTCCGAGTGTCCCGATTTCACCGCTTGCTGTTCTGACTCCTCAGGCGCCTCTATCGTCGCTAATGGTTTGCCGTTCTTGGTCACAACAAACACGTGGCCTTTGGCAACAAGTGCAACGATTCGCCTCAGGCGCCTGCGGGCTTGGCTCATCGGGATGACGGTCACCATCTACGCAGCTCCTGGATTTCCGCTGCCAGCATGTCGTGGGCAGAGCGTGTGAACCCAGCGTCCGCTCACTTGCTGCCCCGGCGCGCCACACTGCTCGCACGTCTTCAGTGACAGCTCCTCAGCTACAGCCACGGCACCTTGGCAGTAAGCGTCGCCACCGTCGTAGAAAAAATGCAGCTCACCGAACTTCGATTTCACCTGGGCCACCACGACCTGCGGCACCTCTGGATGCCGATCCAGATGGGCTTGGAGCGTGTGGCACAGGGCATAGAGGATCTCGCGCCATCCGGGGCTGCAGTAGATGTCATCCACACCAGGATCAGAAAATAGTCGTGGATACCGAGCCCTGAATTGTTCGATCTCAAGCACGGGCACGGACGTTATGTTTTGGGTCATGTTCAAAGCTCGCACGAAGGACAATTCTTATCGGGGTTGTAATGTCGGGCAAGAAGCAAGCGGAGCGCGCAGCCAGGATGGCGAAGGCGTGAGGATGGAAGCCCAGCGGGCCGAGATCTGAAGGGGCTCGGTTTACGACAGCCGCTCCCCCGGGACACGCCACGAAATGGAACTGATGATCAGCCAGAATCATCCGCGAAGACTCTCTCCCAATCTCTCTCCGCAAGCTCAGCGCAAGCACTAGGCGCTCCGCCAAAACACCGGTTAGATACTCGATGCATTTCTGCCTCGTCCGTGTAGCTGATCTGAGCTCCATGCTCATCAACGAGCACACCATTGGCACCAATCAGCAGCGCATGACCAGCTACGACGTCGTGAGCTGAAACGGGGTAAAGCGATACTCCGCAGATCCCCTCCCCAGTTGCCACTCTGGCCAGTCTGTATGCAATGGAGGGCATCGGATGAAAACCACCAGGAGCACATAAATCTGCATTGGTTTGAGGTTTTTTATCAGCTGAGGTACTGACCATCACCAGGCTAGATTTGGAAAGCTGTTGAGTGGAAAGATCCAGGCGCACAGGTAATCCATTTCGGAGCAAATGATCCATACCCCTCGCCCAAGCGATGCAATCCGATTTTCCTTCCGGAGTGACCGGAGCGTGTACTACTCCAAGTACAGGCACCTTCGCCTCTAGCAAGCCAATCGACAGCGCTGATCCCTTCAGCCCTCTCAGGAAATCACTGGTTCCATCATTGGGATCGACGACCCAGCAGAAGCGATGACCGGAGAGCACATGGCCAGTTTCCTCGCCCCAAAAGTCGCAGGGCAAGATGTTCAAAAGCTCCGAGCGCAGCACCTGTTCTATTTCAGCATCGACATCTGCTTTGCTCCCTGAGCCGCGTCGACCGTCCGGTCGGACATATTCCTGCGCTAACAGAATCCCAGCACGCTCGACTGCGGTGATGACAAGGGGCAGGATCTGCTTCACATCCACTATTGTCATGTTCACTCCCGGCAACAGAAGGGAAGAGGCCGTTTCCCCCCTGATCATTCGGGCGCGCTGCTGCTCGGCGGGCGAGCTGCCTCGAGGCTGAGCGGAGCGCGCTTACTTGCCTGAAATGCTACGGCTTCTGAGGTGTGCTGATGGTGCTATGCCCACATGTCAGACACTCACCGGTTTCGATAGGGATTTCGACTCGATTAGGGCTAAGGTCGTTCCGACAATGCCCAATAGCGTGCTTCATGTAATAATTTGTTGTCTCAACTGGAATATGCCCTAATGCTTTCTGGACTCGAGAGATAACGCTGTCGTAGTTGTTGATGTATAGGGTCGTAAGCTCAAAAGCCTTACTTTGAATGGTTTTTTTGCATACTTCGGTGGGAGGTGGTGCGTCAAGTATCTTGTAAATTGCAAGATGCTTAAAGGGCCATTTTTCGATCTGATCATTCAGTGCCGCATAGTCGATATTCTGACCGGGGCACGTGTTGTTGAGCATAGCATCAATGACGCGAAGGCTTTGCGCTTTGATTTCTTCTAATGATACAAACTGGAGATCATCTTTATCGATGCTCTTACGGGCGTCATGAAGGTCTACGTAGCCAAGGCATCGGCTCATCAAATTTTGGGCAGCGGAAAGCTTAATTTTTTTGTTGCCTGGCCAGTCGCGTTGAAGACATCTAGCTAGCCGTAAAATACCTTTGCCCGACACGAAGTCAGCAGCGAACAGGGAAATTTGCATGGTCATCCTCCATGGTTCGAAGCGGTGCCGGCTGTCCGCAAGGACTTATGTCAGATGAACTGCGAAATGCAGGTGAATGACCTGTGAGTTATCTATGCGCGCCGACCGCTCGATCCAGGCTGACCGATTTGCCAATGCTAGCACGATGAAAGTGGGGGTTGTCCAGCACATATAAACGGTATGCAGAGAACATACTCAAAAGTTGCATCCGGGCTCGGATATGCTGCGACGTCGGGGGGGAGGTGGTTTAGGGATAAGCTGGTGGGCGTCGTAGGCGGAGGTGCGGTCATGCGGGGAGATGGACGCATGCAGGGCCGTGACTCGCAAAGAGCGGCCCGCTCTACGACAGAGGTTCGCCTTGGTGGTACGCTGCACTACTTGTACACGTATCATTGATGGCCTAGGGAAAATGAGATGAGTGAGGAAAAAGTCCGCGCCCGAGAATTAACAAGGCGTCAAGCGCTCTGGAAGCTCGCTTCACTTAAACCTGGCCATCCTGAAGCAGTTCCTTTGGTGGCGATTCTCGAACGCATTTCTATCGAGGAACATAACGACGCTGTATTTGAACCAGCACTGACGCTTGATATTGTTAGCCTCAGCGTGCCTACTCGACGCAGTTCCTCCGGCAAAGAAATAGTCCGTGAGTCTGACATTCAACAGCCTTGGCGTGAACGTTTTCTCCAAGCGAGCTCAGGATCAACTCGACTGGTGGAAGGGTTCTACGCCAATGACTGGAAGAATTTTTTGCTTGAGTGGGCTGCTGAGGTTCAGCATCTAGAAGCACACATTGCTGCGATATCCAACCGATCAAATGAATGATTTTTTTGGAATGCATGATGCCTGAAATTCGTGCTTCAAGCTGCCAAAATCTGTTGAACATGCCGAGCTCTACAGCTCTCGATCCCAGGCATCCATTGCTTCCTTGAGGTTTCCATACCAGTAAAGCTTGGACGTCTTCAGCGCAGTAGCGACTTGCTTACTTATGTTTGCGTCAAGCCAGGGTGGCAGGTTCTCGCTATCAACACTGAATAAGCTCGCAAACGCAACTGAATACAAGCCAGTGGTGAGGGACTGCAGGCATACATACTGCACTGAAGAACCGTCAGCTAATCGCCGCCAGCTTACATGTTGGATAGCATCTAGGCCGTCATGAAGATTGTGGTGGAAGTTTTCGAGTGGGCTAGCAATTGGTGCGGTTGTTACTTTGTGCTGTTTACTGACCAAGTGCTTCAGTTTTTCGCGGGAGGCTATGACGATATCGCGAATTTCTTCAGGGTCGATTGACATGCTGCGTTCGTTCACCGACAAAGTCTTGAGGTTGTTAATTGCCTCAATGAACTCTCGCTCCTGATCCTTCTCTCGCTGTGTCCGTTTGTCAGGGAAGAGCCACTGAGTGATTTGTCTTAAAAACATGAAGGAGCCCGTCAGCCATTTGCTGTCGGCAGGCTACCACCCGGTGGGCTCGGCAGCTATGAATTTCAGTGCAACAGGTGATGCGAGATGGCCGCCGTCGAAGAAAGGTGGGTGACCAAGGCAGAACTGTTTTGCCACCAGCAGGTCTGTATGCCATCTTGTTTGCCATCGTGATAGTCCTGCGAGCAAGTCTGGGAGGTCAGGCGCTTATGGACGATGGGTTTGTAAGAATCTACTAAGGGTGAATGGAATGGCTGGCAGCAGTTTTTTTGCTTTGTTGGATGATATCGCGGCTCTGCTAGATGATATCTCTTTGATGAGTAAGGTCGCGGCCAAGAAGTCGGCCAGCGTGCTGAGTGACGACTTAGCAGTCAATGCTGAGCAAGTTACAGGCGTCAAAGCAGATCGTGAGCTCCCTGTGGTCTGGGCTGTGTTCAAAGGATCACTCCTTAATAAGGCGATTTTGGTGCCTTGTGCGCTATTGCTTAGCGCGTTCCTCCCTTGGTCAGTGAAGTGGCTGCTAATGGCAGGAGGAGTATACCTTTGCTATGAAGGGTTCGAAGCTATTAAGGAGAAGCTATTTCAAAGTGGTCACGAGTCCGGTGCAAGCGAGGCCAAGTCTGCGCCTAAAACTAAGGAGGAGCTGGCAGCTTACGAAAGGCGTAAAGTTAAGGGGGCTATCCGGACGGACTTTATATTGAGCGCGGAAATTACAGTTATAACTTTGAATGTTGTGTCGTCTGCCCCTTTGCTACAACAGATTGTGACGCTGATTGTAATTTCATTGGCTATGACTGTTGGCGTGTATGGGCTGGTTGCGGGAATTGTCAGGTTGGATGACGCTGGTCTTGCTTTGCTCAATTCTAAATCTGACGGTGGCACCGGAGCGGTTTTGAGGAAAGTTGGCGGTGTATTGGTGGCGTCAGCCCCAGTTCTTATGAAGGCACTGTCGTGGATTGGGACTGTCGCGATGTTCCTTGTTGGCGGCACCTTTGTGGCAGAAGGTATTCACCCAATCGAGCACCTCATTGAAGCTACCACGAGCTCCTTTGAAGGATGGGCGCCTGTTGTGAAGATAGGAGCATATGGTGTGGTTGGGGCTTTAGCTGGGATGGTCGCTGCAGTTGCGATGCGGGCGCTTTCGTGGGGCGTGGAGACAGCCAAGAGAAATTGAATGTCACAGGCTGTCGTATAGCACCTTCGTCAATTTACAGAAAATCTCCCATTGCGGTGACCCTGACGGGGATTTCCCCACCGCCGTCGGGTGTTTTTTCTAGATGGAATGGGCTTGTGTTGTGCAGAATCAGGCGATGCACAAGCCTACATTGGGCAGCTAGGCCCAGTGAATCGCCGTATTGTGCAGGATAGGGGTAGTTAAAACATTTTGTCGGCGGAAATCATCGCCATTACCTTGGGTATCGTGGCTGACTCGCCGCTGACCCAGCAGATCATCGTGCTGTCGGGCATTGCGGTGGTGATGACCATTGGTGTGTATGGGTTGGTAGGCGGGATCGTCAAGCTTGACGACCTTGGGCTGTGGATGGCCCGCAAAACCTCCAGGCTGACTCAGGCAGTGGGTAACGGCATCCTGCGGGCGGCGCCGTACATGATGAAAAGCCTGTCGGTGATTGGTACTGCGGCGATGTTCCTGGTGGGCGGTGGGATCCTGGTGCATGGCATCGAGCCGCTGCATCATGCCATCGAGGCGTTCAGCGAAGGGCGTGGCGGGGCGCTGACCGGGGCGTTGCTCAACGCTGGGGTCGGTGTTGTGGCCGGTGCCATGGTGCTGGCGGTGGTCAGTGCTGCGGGGAAGTTGTGGCGGGCGATCAGACCTGCCAATTGAGGCGCCTGGCCGGGGCTTTGCCCCGGTTCGCGGGTGAACCCGCTCCTACCAGGTACCGCATTTGCCTTGAACCCGGCGCGGCCCCTGTAGGAGCGGGTTTACCCGCGAATGGGCCGCAAAGCGGCCCCGGTAACTCAGGTCAGAAGTGCACCTTGACCAAGAAGCTCATGGTGTTCTGGTCGGTAGTGAAGGCGTCGCTGTCCTTGATACCGTACTTGTTCTTCCAGTAGTCATACTCCACACCCACGTACAGCTGTTTCTCACCCAGGTGCAATGCCTTGCCCAGGTCGTACTTGATCTGCGGGTTGAAGTGCAGGTTGGCCTGGTAGGTGCCGCGGCGGTTCTCGTCGTTGTCCACCACCCAGTCCATGAAGCCGTCGATCAGCACGTCGGAATCGCCGACCGGAATGGTGTACGACCACACCGGGGTGATCTGCCACACGTTGTCGCCGGCACGGCTGCCGTCGGTGGTGCGGTTGTAGAAGTTCAGCTGGAAGTAGTCGAAGCCCGGGATGGCCAGGTCGAAGCCCGGGCCGATCAGGTAGGACTCGGTGTCACCCTCGCCAAACTCGTAGGTCATTGCCAGCAGCACGTCCTTGACCGGGCCAAACTCGATCTTCTGGTCGAAAATCTTGCCGAACGACAGGCGTGGGCTGATCTCACCGTAGTAGGTGTTCGGGCCGTTGCCGGCGTCTTTCTGGCCCTGGTAGAAGATCTTGTCGACGAAAATGAAGTTGTCGCCGTACTTCCAGCCATCGGCGTGCTCGAAGGTGACGGTTTGCTGAATCGCGGGGTTGACCTTGAAGTTCTTGCCCCACAGGTAGGTCAGGCTGTTGTTCTGCCATTGCAGCAGGTCGCCGCCGAAGGTGGTGCCGCAGGCCAGCAGGCCGCCGGCGAGGATCAGGCTGTTGATAGTACGCATTGCGAGTGTCGCTCCCTTGATTGATCTGTTGTCAGCGCTCGGTGTCGGCGCTTTTTTTTGTCTTTTGAGTCAGCTTTTTTCGATAGGCCACAGCTGTTTGGCAAGGGTTGGGCCAACTTTTCCGGGTTGGCAAAACCTTCCTGCTCGACTTCGTTCTGAACGGATGAAAAGGGTATTTCAGGCTGGCAACACGTTGGCCAACCGCCCGAATTCATTGACTGAGCGGTCAGTAAACGCAGGCAGAATCCGTTCTGCCCTGATCGAGGGGGCGCGCAGATTACTGGCTTGCGCGCCGGGCCTCAAGTGCTCCGTCCTGGAGCGGGGTGATTCAAACTTGTGCGTTTGGTCAACTTCCTAGAAGTGTACCTTGATCAGCGCACTGGCGACGCTCTGGTTGCTGTCCAGGTTGCCGCGGCTGTCAATGCCGTACTTGTCTTTCCAGTAGCTGTATTCAAAGCCGACGTAGAGCTGTTTGGCGCCCAGGTTCAGCGCCTTGCCCAGGTCGTATTTGACCTGCGGGTTGAAGTGCAGGTTGGCGTGATAGGTGCCACGACGGGACTGGTCGTTGTCGGTAACCCAGTCCATGTAACCGTCGATCAGAATGTCTGACCGACCTACAGGGATGGTGTACGACCAGCCGGGGGTAATCTGCCAGACGTTGTCACCGGGGCGGCTGCCTTCGGTGTTACGCACGTAGAAATTGAGGGTGAAATAGTTGAAGCCGGGGATGTTCAAGTCAAAGCCTGGGCCGATCAGGTAGGCCTCGTTGTCGCCTTCACCGCGCTCGTAGGTCATGGCAAGCAGCACGTCCTTGATCGGGCCAAAGGCAAGCTTGCGGTCGAAGATCTTGCCCAATGACAGGCGTGGGCTGAACTCGCCGTAGTAGGTGGTCACACCTTTGCCGGGGTCGGCCTTGCCGTTGTAGAAGATCTTGTCGACGAACATGAAGGTGTCGCCGTACTTCCATTTGTTGGCGTGCTCGAAGGTGATGGTCTGCTGGATATCAGGGTTGACCTTGAAGTCCTTGCCGTACAGGTAGGTCAGGCTTTCGCCGTGCCATTGCAGCCATTCGCCTGCGTGCGAGGGTAGGGTGACCAGCAGGCTGCTGCCCAACAACAGGGACGTGGTGATGCGCTTCATGTTGTGATTCCCGGACTTATTGTTTTTGTTGGCGTTTTTTTGGCGCGCAGGCGCCCCGGGCGACCCATTCCGGCGGGTCGACGGCGTAGCTGTTACTGCAGAGGTGGACGAGGGGCGGCCATGCACCGCCCCCTTTGGCTCAATGCTGGTGACAGACGTCGTTGTGCATTGCGCGGTCGGCACCGCCAAGGATGTTGAACAGTACGTTCAACACCAGGGCACAGACCGTGGCCATGGCGATACCGCTGTGGGTGATGGGTTCCATCCACTGTGGCATCTGGGCAAAGAACTCCGGACGTACCACGGGGATCAACCCGAAGCCGACGCTCACGGCAACCAACAGCTGGTTGCGGCGGTCGCCGATGTCCGCCTCCTGAAGAATCTTGATCCCGGTGGCGGTGACCATGCCGAACATGGCGATGGACGCGCCGCCCAGTACCGCAGGCGGGATCGAGGCAATCAGGAAGGCCGCCTTGGGCAGCAGGCTGAGCAGGATCAGCAGTGCACCGGCCACGATGGTGACATAGCGGCAGCGCACCCCGGTCATCTGCACCAGGCCGATGTTCTGGGCGAACGAGGAGTGGGTGAAGGTGTTGAAGAAGCCCGCAATGAACGACGCACCGGCATCGCACAGCAGGCCGCGACGCAGCATGCCAGGGGTGACTTCGCGATCGGTCACCTTGCCCAGGGCCAGGAACATGCCGGTGGACTCGACGAAGATGATCACCACTACCAGGCACATGGACAGGATCGGCGCCAGGCTGAAGGTTGGCATGCCGAAGTGCAGGGGGGTGACCACCTGCAGCCACGGTGCGTCGTTCAGGCCCGACAGGTCGACCATGCCGATGGAGCCGGCCAGGATATAGCCAAGGCCCATGCCCACCAGTACCGACACGTTGACCCAGAAACCGCGCATGAAGCGGTTGATCAGCAGGATCACAGCCAGTACCAGGCCGGCCACCAGCAGGTAGATCGGCGAGCCGAACGTTTCTGCTTCATGGCCGCCACCGGCCCAGTTGACAGCCACCGGGAACAGCGACAGGCCAATCGAGGTGATCACCGTACCGGTAACCAGCGGTGGGAAGAAGCGGACAACCTTGGACATGAACGGCGCGATCAGCATGCCGAAGAACCCGGCAGCGATGGTCGCGCCGAAGATCCCCTGCAGGCCCACGCCGGGCATGCCGGCCATGGCCACCATGCTGCCGACGGCAGCGAAACTGGCACCCATCATCACCGGCATGCGGATGCCCACCGGGCCGATACCGAACGACTGGATGATGGTAGCGACGCCAGCGACCAGCAGGTCGGCGTTGATCAGGAAAGCGACTTCTTCACGGGACAACCCGGCGGCCTGGCCGATGATCAACGGCACGGCGATCGCGCCACCGTACATCAGCAGAACGTGTTGCAGGCCAACCAGGATCAGTTGGAACAAAGGCAAGGGTTCTCGCGGCGGCGCAATGGGGATATACGCCTTGCGTGACTCGGACATGCAGCACCTCGAGTTTTGTTTTTATTCTCGGATCCAAGCGGCAGGCCTCATGCCTGCGCGCTCGATGCTTGCTTGTTGCGTTACACATGAAGCTTGAGGCCGGGGCTACCGGCCTCTTCGCGGGCAAGCCCGCTCCTACAGGGAAAGGTGATTCCCTTGGGGGCGGGTTGCCTGGCGAGGTGCTGTCAGTTGACCTGGGCGCCTTTGGCGATCCAGTCGCCGACGAGCTTGCGCTCTTCGGTGGTCATCTGGGTGATGTTGCCCAGCGGCATGATCTGGCTGGCAACCGCTTGCGCCTGAATGCGCGCGGCCTGGGCCTGGATCTGCTGCGGAGTGTCGAACATCACGCCGGCAGGGGCGGTGCTGAACAGTGGGCTGGTCGGCTTGGACGAGTGGCACACGGTGCAGCGTTCCTGGATGACATTGTGGATCTTGTCGAAGTCGCCGCCACCGGCCTGGGCAGCGGCCTGGGCCGGTGCTTGCGCAGGTGCGGCGGGTGCTTCGGCAGCCTTGGCGGCGTCCTCGGCACGCTGCTCGGCAGCAGTCTTGCCACCTACCGCAGTTGCCGGCAGCGGTTGGTACTCGATCTTCGCTGCTGCTTGCTCAGGGCTTACGGCCATCGGTTTCGGGCCGGTAACGTAGGCCAGGCAGATCATCGCCAGAGCGCCGACGGGCAGGGTCCAGGCGTACTTGTTGCTGTCGTGGCGGGTGTTGAAGTAGTGGCGGATCAGAACCGCGGCTACTGCGATACCGGCCAGGATCAGCCAGTTGTACTGGCTACCGTAGGTGCTCGGGAAATGGTTGCTGATCATGATGAACAGCACCGGCAGGGTGAAGTAGTTGTTGTGACGCGAGCGCAGCAGGCCCTTGGCCGGCAGTACCGGGTCGGGCGTCTGGTTGTTCTCGATCGCCGCCACCAGCTGGCGTTGGGCCGGCATGATGATGCGGAACACGTTACCGACCATGATGGTGCCGATGATCGCGCCGGTGTGCAGGTAGGCACCGCGGCCGCTGAACACCAGGCTGAAGCCCCAGCAGGCAGCGATGATCAGCACGAACAGCACACCACCGAGTAGCGCTGGCTTCTTGCCCAGGGGCGAGTCGCACAGGAAGTCGTAGATGAACCAGCCCGCGATCAGCGAACCGATACCGATGGCCACGCCTTCGGCACCGCTCAGGGTGCTGCCAGGTGCCAGCAGGTACAGGGTCGGGTTCCAGTAGAACACCACGCACAGCAGGGCGATACCGGACATCCAGGTGAAATAGGCTTCCCATTTGAACCAGTGCAGGTTCTCGGGCATTTTCGGGGGGGCGAGCTTGTATTTCTCCAGGTGGTAGATACCACCGCCGTGAATCGCCCAGAGATCACCCGACAACCCATCGCGCGGGTTGCTTCGGTTCAGGTGGTTCTCCAGCCAGACGAAGTAGAACGATGCACCGATCCAGGCGACGCCGGTGATCATGTGAACCCAGCGAATGCTCAGGTTCAGCCATTCGTGAAGGTGTGCTTCCACAGTATGTACCTCTGCCAGTCACCGAGAAGATGACTGACCTTTTCTTATTGGTGGGGATTGAGGATCAGCATCTGTTCCTCGGTGAAGTAATGCTCATCGCAGTTGTTGCCAGAACCACTGCGATCAACCACCAGGAAATCATCCCGCTTTTCGATCGTCAGCACCGGGTGGTGCCAGACGCCGCGATGGTAATTAACGCCCTGCCTGCCATTACTGCGGAAGGCTCGGACCAAGCCTGATACAGGTGCATCGCCAACGGGCGCGACCACGATCAGAAAGGGGTTGCCGAGCAGCGGGATGAAAGCCTGGCTGCCCAGCGGATGGCGTTCCAGCATGCGCACGGTCAGCGGCATGTCCTGCGCGTCGGCGCGGAAGATGCTGATGATCGCCTTGTCTTCAGGCTCGGCGGTTTCGACCGTGGCGAGCTTGTGAAAGCGCATGGTCGAGCCGTTGTTGATCATGAAGTGGTCGCTGCCGTCGGTTTCGATCACGTCTCCGAACTGGGCGAAGGCTTCTTTGGTCAAGGGCTCGATCATCAGGGTGCGCATGCGGTTATCTCTTCTATTGTTCGTTTTCTGAATAAGGTTCGGCTGTTGTTTACAGCTGCAGCAGGCGGAACAGGGCGATCAGGTTGATCTGCGCCAGGGCTTCCTTGAATTCGGCATCGGCATCGTTGTGGATGCGTTTTTCAAAGGCGGCGAGAATCTGGTGCCGGTTGCTGCCCTTCACCGCCATGATGAACGGGAACTGAAACTTGGCTTTATAGGCATCGTTCAGCTCGGTGAAACGGGCGAACTCCTCGGCGGTGCACTGGTGAATGCCGGCGCCAGCCTGTTCGTTGGTGCTCGATTCGGTCAGCTCGCCCTGGATGGCGGCCTTGCCGGCCAGGTCCGGGTGAGCGTTGATCAGCGCCAGCTGGTCGGCGTGGTTGGCGCTGAGCAGGATGTCGCTCATGCGCTGGTGCAGCGCCTCGATCTCGTCCAGCTCGCCCAGTTGGCCCAGGTCATAGGCTTTTTCCGCAACCCACGGCGAGTGCTCGTAGATGTCGGCGAAGGCCTTGACGAAGGCGTCACGGTCCAGGGTGGATGGTTTGAGGGTATTGAAGGCGGTCATCAGGCGTTCTCTTTCTTGTACGGGTGGGTGGTGTGCCAGTGGCGGGCGATATCCACGCGACGGGCGAACCAGACCTGGTCATGACTTTTTGCGTAATCGACGAAGCGCTTGAGCGCAGCCAGGCGTGCCGGGCGGCCGACCAAGCGGCAGTGCAGGCCGATGGAAAGCATTTTCGGTGCGTCGGCGCCTTCGGCGTACAGCACATCAAAGGCGTCTTTCAGGTACTGGAAGAACTGCTCGCCGCAGTTGAAGCCCTGGACCTGGGTGAAGCGCATGTCGTTGGTGTCCAGGGTGTAGGGGATCACCAGGTGCGGCTTGCCGGTGGGGTTGTTCGGCTCCCAGTAGGGCAGGTCGTCGTCGTAGGTGTCGCTGTCATAGAGGAAGCCACCTTCTTCCATCACCAGGCGGCGGGTGTTCGGGCCGGTACGGCCGGTGTACCAGCCCAGCGGGCGCTCGCCGGTGAGTTCGGTGAGGATACGGATGGCTTCGAGCATGTGCTCGCGCTCCTGGGCCTCGTCCATGTTCTGGTAGTCGATCCAGCGGTAGCCGTGGCTGCAGATCTCGTGGCCGGCTTCGACCATGGCGCGGATCACGTCGGGGTGGCGCTGGGCGGCCATGGCCACGGCGAAGACGGTGAGTGGCACGCCGCTGTCCTTGAACAGCTTCAGCAGGCGCCATACACCGGCACGGCTGCCGTATTCATACAGCGACTCCATGCTCATGTTGCGCTGGCCCTGCAGGGGTTGGGCAGCGACCATCTCGGACAGGAAGGCTTCGGATTCCTTGTCACCGTGCAGGATGTTGCGTTCGCCACCTTCCTCGTAATTGAGGACGAAAGACAGCGCGATGCGGGCGTTACCCGGCCATTGCGGGTGAGGAGGGTTGTTGCCGTAACCGATCAGGTCGCGAGGGTAATCAGCGCTCACTGCAGTCTTCCTTCTTGTGCGTTAGTGCGGGGGGTGGGCGGGCCGCGTCGGTATGTCGCACCACCGGATGGGCTGATTGTATACAACTTCTGAAATCTTTTGTAAGCCTGTTTTTCCGCATTTCTTCCCTTTTGTCGCCTGACAGCGACCTGGAAATACAGTGCAAGAAACCTGCCTGATTGGTCAGCTAATGAGGTTGGCATCGTTATGGTGCGTGTATTTGCGACCGATGGGTGGTTTATGGGCAGCAAATGGAGGGTGTGACAGAGGGGATCAAAAAATTGTGTACAATCCTTTGGTGGAATGTCTTAATAACGTCATTCCCGCCTGCCGCAGGCGCTAAGCTGGTGCGATGGCTGAGTATTTTTTGCCCACAGATTGAACAAGAGGCGACACGCAATGGGACGTTTGACCACACACGTACTGGATGCCGCGCATGGCTGCCCGGGTAGCTCGATCAAGGTCGAGCTGTACCGCGTTGAAGGCCAGCAACTGGAGCTGGTGAACACTGCCCTGACCAACAGCGATGGCCGCGTCGACGCGCCGCTGCTGCAGGGGGACGATTACCGCACTGGCGTTTACCAGTTGCAGTTCAGCGCTGGGGATTACTACCGCGCCCGTGGCGTGCAATTGCCGGCCCAGGCGTTTCTGGATGTTGTCGTGCTGCGCTTTGGCATCGACGAGTCGCAGGAGCACTACCACGTGCCGCTGCTGATTTCGCCGTACAGCTATTCGACCTATCGTGGAAGCTAGTTGGTCGCTAGAAGAATCTTCGTAGGTCCTTTGGCCCGCTCTCACACTGGCGGGCTTTTTTTCGTCTGCTGTTTTTTGCATTGCCTGTGCCGGCCTCTTCGCGGGTAAACCCGCTCCTACACGACGGCCTGTGCCCAACCCCCGACATGTGTGTCCACCACCGATCAGGTGTAGGAGCGGGTTTACCCGCGAATACGGTGGCGGCAGCAACGGTGAACGGCGGGTGGAGATTGGCCAGCAGGGCCGGCCTCTTCGCGGGTAAACCCGCTCCTACGGGGGGACCGCGCAGGCCTTTCCAATGTTAAGCAAGATAGTGGCTCCTACGTCTGTTTCGGGCCATTTGACGCAGTGGGATTTGCGCGTGAATGCCTTGGCGCATGGAGCCATATCGCGGCGTACCAGCACGGGGGGGCGCGTCCCTCGCATTAATGGCCCGAAACAAGCGTAGGAACGACCTTGTTCGCGATGCGCCGCGCGGGCGGCGCTCGATTTCGAGAACACTGGAAATCTAAAGCCAAGCGCCCTCGGTCAGAGGAACACGAACTTGGCAATGAAGATCGCGCACAGCACCCACAGGCTGGCCGAGATTTCCTTGTACTTGCCGGTACCCGCCTTCAATGCCACATAGCTGATGAAGCCCAGGGCAATACCATCGGCGACCGAGAACGTCAGCGGCATCATGATCACCGTGACGATCGCCGGAATGCTGTCGGTGGCCTCATCCCAATGAATGTGCGCCATGCTGCCCATCATCAGCATTGCAACGTAGATCAGCGCACCTGCTGTCGCGTAGGCCGGGATCATCCCCGCCAGCGGGGCGAAGAACATCGCTGCGACGAACAGCAAGCCGACCACCACCGCCGTCAAACCGGTACGGCCACCTGCGGCGACACCTGCGGCACTCTCCACATAACTGGTCACTGGCGGCACGCCGACCACGGCACCGAATACGCTAGAAGCACTGTCGGCCTTCAAGGCGCGCGACAGGCCTTCGATACGCCCGTCCGGCGCCACCAGGTTGGCCCGTTGCGCGACACCCATCAGCGTGCCGGCAGTGTCGAACATGTGCACGAAGAGGAACGCCAGCACCACGCTGATCATACTGACGTTGAACACGCCAGCCACGTCCATGGCCATCCAGGTGGGCGCCAGGCTCGGCGGCATCGACATCACCCCGCCAAACTTGACCAAGCCCAGGCCCCAGCCGGCCAGGGTGACGCCAATGATGCTGATCAGGATCGCGCCGAATACCCGCTTATAGCTGAGGATGGCGATCAGCAGGAAGCACACGGCCGCCAGCAGCGGCCCCGGCTCATGCAGCGAGCCCAGCTTGATCAGGGTGGCGGGGCTGTCGACGACGATGCCTGCAGTCTTCAGGCCGATCAGCCCGAGAAACAATCCGACGCCGGCCCCCATGGCATGGCGCAGGCTGACCGGGATGCTGTTGAGCAGCCATTCACGCACTTTCGACAAGGTCAGGAACATGAACAACACGCCCGAGACGAATACCGCACCCAGCGCCGTTTCCCAGTTGTAGCCCATGGTGCCGACCACGGTGTAGGTAAAGAAGGCATTGAGCCCCATGCCCGGCGCCAGGCCCACCGGCCAGTTGGCGTACAGGCCCATCAGCAGGCAGCCCAGCGCGGCGGCGATGCAGGTGGCGACGAAAGCGGCACCATGGTCGATGCCGGCGTCGGCCATGATGTTGGGGTTGACGAAGATGATGTAGGCCATGGTGATGAAGGTGGTCACCCCAGCGATCATTTCGGTTCTGACGGTGCTGCCGTGTTGCTTGAGTTTGAAAATCCGCTCCAGCCAGCTCGTTTCGAGCGGTGGGGCAAGATCCAGCGTAGGGGCTTCGGATTTGCGGCTTTCCACAGCGAGTACTCCTCAAGTCGTTCTTGTTGTTATGGAGCCAGTTTCCTGAGCGATGCACTTGGCGGCTCCGCGGGAAGGCAGACGTCTGACCGTTTGTTGACTTATGGGTCAAGAAGTTGCTCGGTGGATTATGCTTTTGTGTACAAAGAAAGCAAATAATGTTTTATGTTTTGTATGCGCAATGTGTCGTACAACGGCTATATAGGTAAAACGCCCCCTGCGGAATCGCCTCAGCCTGTGTACAATGGCGCCATACTTTCTCTTCGTGCCTCGAGAGCCCATGAACGAACAGCTGCAACCTCTGAAGAAACCTGCACGAGTCGGCAAGGCCGGCCGCAGCGGTACCCAGGACGACATCGTCTACGCGCATATTTTCGAGGCGATCCTCGAGCAGCGCCTGGCTCCGGGCACCAAGTTGAGCGAGGAAGCGCTGGGCGAGATCTTTGGCGTCAGCCGCACCATCATCCGCCGTGCCTTGTCGCGCCTGGCCCACGAAAGCGTGGTGCTGCTGCGGCCGAACCGCGGCGCGGTGGTGGCCAGCCCGACCGTCGAAGAGGCGCGCCAGGTGTTCTTCTCACGGCGCATGGTCGAACGCGCCATCACCGAGTTGGCGGTGCAGCATGCCACCCCCGAGCAGCTCAACGAGCTGCGGCAGATGGTGCGCGAAGAGCGCGACAGCTTCTCGCGCGGTGACCGGGGTGCCGGCATCCGCCTTTCCGGTGAGTTCCACCTCAAGCTGGCCGAAGCGGCGGGCAATGCACCGCTGGTGAGTTTCCAGCGCAGCCTGGTCTCGCAGACTTCGCTGATCATTGCCCAGTACGAAAGCGGTAACCGCTCGCACTGCTCATACGATGAACACATGCAGCTCATCGATGCCATCGAGGCGCGCGATGCCGAGCAGGCCGTGAGCCTGATGATGCATCACATGGACCACATCGACAGCAAGCTGAACCTGGACGAGGAGAGCGCCTCGGACGATTTGCATGCCGTGTTCTCGCATCTGTTGAAAAAACCCAAGGTTTCCGTCAAGGGTTGATCGTTTGCCTGCGTGATCGAGGGGCTGCAAGGCAGCCCTTCCAGCCACTACTGGCCATAACCCAAAGGTCTGCTAAATTCTTGTGAGCAAACCTTCATCAAGCAGTTGGGCTTGCGCATTCGTTGCGTTCAACTTCTTGAGGAATGGATTCATGAGCATGTCCCTGGGTAAACGCATGGGGGCCGAACTGATCGGCACCTTCTGGCTGGTCCTTGGTGGCTGTGGCAGTGCGGTACTCGCAGCCAGTTCCCCTCTCGGCATCGGTGTGCTCGGTGTCGCCTTCGCCTTCGGCCTCACCGTACTGACCATGGCCTTTGCCATCGGCCATATCTCTGGTTGCCATCTAAACCCTGCTGTGTCGTTCGGGCTGGTGGTAGGCGGGCGCTTCCCGGCCAAAGAGCTGCTGCCTTATGTGATCGCCCAGGTGATCGGTGCCATTCTGGCGGCCGGTGTGATCTACCTCATCGCCAGCGGCAAGGCCGGTTTCGAGCTGTCTGCGGGGTTGGCTTCAAACGGCTACGCCGACCACTCACCTGGTGGCTATACGCTGGGTGCGGGTTTTGTCAGTGAAGTGGTGATGACGGCGATGTTCCTGGTGGTCATCATGGGGGCGACCGACGCCCGCGCACCGGCAGGTTTTGCACCCATCGCCATTGGCCTGGCCCTGACCCTGATCCACCTGATCTCGATCCCGGTGACCAATACCTCGGTCAACCCCGCGCGTAGCACGGGGCCGGCCTTGTTCGTCGGTGGCTGGGCCCTGCAGCAGCTGTGGCTGTTCTGGGTGGCGCCGCTGATCGGTGCTGCAATCGGCGGCGCGCTGTATCGGGGCCTGGCGAAAGAACCTTAGCGCTGGTGCACGCAGCGCCCGGCGGCGTAGGTTTCACGTACGGTACGGTCATCGCCCAGGGTGGTGAGCACGAACAAGGTTTCTTCAATGCTGTTGGACTGCTGGATACGGTAGTCCAACAGTGGTGTGGCCTTGTAGTCCAGCACCACGAAGTCCGCATCGTTGCCCGGGCGCAGGCTACCGATACGGTCGTCCAGGCGCAGTGCGCGGGCGCCGCCGAGGGTGGCCAGGTACAGCGATTTGTACGGATGCAGGCGCGCGCCTTGCAGCTGCATCACCTTGTATGCCTCGTTCAGGGTGTTCAGCAGAGAGAAGCTGGTGCCGGCGCCAACGTCGGTACCCAGGCCCACGTTGACCTTGAATCGCTCGGCCTGGGGCAGGTTGAACAGGCCACTGCCGAGGAACAGGTTGGAGGTGGGGCAGAAGGCCACGGCCGAGCCGGTTTCGGCCAGGCGTTGGCACTCTTCGTCGCACAGGTGAACGCCGTGGGCAAACACCGAGCGCTCGCCCAGCAGCTCGAAGTGATCGTAGACGTCCAGATAACCTTTCTGCTCGGGGAACAGCGACTTGACCCAGTCGATTTCCTTGAGGTTTTCCGACAGGTGCGTGTGCATGTATACGCCCGGGTGCTCCTTGAGCAATTGGCCGGCCAGGGTCAATTGTTCCGGCGTGCTGGTTGGGGCGAACCGCGGGGTAACGGCATAATGCAGGCGGCCCTTGCCATGCCAGCGCTCGATCAGTGCCTTGCTTTCGGCATAGCCCGATTCGGCGGTGTCGGTCAGGTAGTCCGGCGCGTTGCGATCCATCATTACCTTGCCGGCGATCAGGCGCAGGTCCAGGCGTTCAGCCTCTTCGAACAGGGCATTCACCGACTCCGGGTGCACGCTGCCGAATACCAGCGCAGTGGTGGTGCCGTTGCGCAACAGTTCCTTGAGGAAGATCTTCGCCACCTGGTCGGCGTGGCCTTTATCGGCGAACTGCTTTTCGCAAGGGAAGGTGTAGGTGTTCAGCCAGTCCAGCAACTGCTCGCCGTACGAGCCGATCATGCCGGTCTGCGGGAAGTGGATGTGGGTATCGATGAAGCCTGGGGTGATCAGCGCGTCCTGGTAGTGCTCGACCGGGATGCCGGCATCCAGCGTCGGCAGCAGTTCACTTGCGTGCCCAACGGCGCTGATGCGGCCATCGTCGACCACCAGCAGGCCGTCTTCGTAGTATTCATGGGAAGCCTCCAGGCCCACCTCGGCCGGGTCGGCAATGCTGTGCAGGATGGCGGCACGGTAGGCTTTGCGGGTAACGGTCATAACACACTCGTCAAATGGCTTGGCTGCGCCGGGAGGGCGGCAGCAACTGGGCAATGGGGCCGGCATTGGCGGCAGCGTCGTGCTGGCCGAAGCAGGCGTTGTAAGTGGCAATGATTTCACCGGCGATAGACACGGCGATCTCGATGGGCAGCTTGCCCTTGACCTCGGCCAGGCCCATCGGGCAGCGCATGCGTGCCATCACGGCCTCCTCGAAGCCTCGCTCGCGCAGGCGGTGCTCGAACTTGACCCGTTTGGTCTTCGAGCCGATCAGGCCGAACCAGGTGAAATCGTTGCGCTTGAGAATGGCGGCGGTCAGTTCCAGGTCGAGCTGGTGGTTGTGGGTCATGACGATGCAGTAGCTGCCGGGTGGCAGGTCCGCGACTTCGTCGACCGGTTCCTCACTGACGACCTTGGTCACCCCTTTGGGGATGAGTTCGGGGAATTCCTGTTCACGCGAGTCGATCCAGCGCACCCGGCAGGGGAGCGCGGCGAGCAAGGGTACCAGAGCCCTGCCGACATGGCCCGCGCCGAACACGGCGATCTGCGCCTGTACCGCGGCCATCGGCTCGAACAGCAGCACGGTGGCGCCGCCGCAACACTGGCCCAGGCTGGCACCGAGGCTGAAGCGCTCCAGGTGCGGGGTGGTGCGCTGCTCTTCGAGCATCTGCCGGGCGATGTGCAGCGCCTTGTATTCCAGGTGGCCGCCGCCGATGGTGTCGAACAGGCCGCTGGCGCTGACCACCATCTTCGAGCCTGCGTTGCGCGGGGTAGAGCCGCGCTCCTCGATGATGGTCACCAGCACGCAGGCTTCGCCACGGGACTGGTGGTCGGCGAGGGCGTTGATCCATTGGTGCATGATGCAACCTCTCTAAGCCATGCTGCCGACCCTTGTAGGAGCGGGTTTACCCGCGAATGCGGCGGTGAAGCCACTATCGCATTCGCGGGTAAACCCGCTCCTACGAGGGCCTTGCGTTGTCAGTGGATAATGGTTTCCAGTTCCAGTTCGTTCGACTGTGTTTCAGCCACCGCCTTGCGCATCTGCTCGCAGCCCCACAGCACCCGCTCCGGCGTAGCTGGCGCATCCACCTGCGGCTGCACGCGGTAATCGGCCAGGCTGGCCACGGCATCCTTGATTGCACACCAGGCTGCAATGCCGAGCATGAACGGGGGCTCGCCCACGGCCTTGGAGTGGAATACGGTGTCTTCCGGGTTCTTGCGGTTCTCCACCAGCTTCACCCGCAGGTCCAGTGGCATGTCAGCCACGGCCGGGATCTTGTAGCTGGCCGGGCCGTTGGTCATCAGCTTGCCTTTGGCGTTCCACACCAGCTCTTCGGTAGTCAGCCAGCCCATGCCCTGGATGAAACCGCCCTCCACCTGGCCGATGTCGATCGCAGGGTTCAGCGAATCGCCCACGTCGTGCAGGATGTCGGCGCGCAACATCTTGTATTCGCCGGTCAGCGTGTCGACGATCACTTCCACGCAGGCAGCGCCAAAGGCGAAGTAATAGAACGGCCGGCCGCGGGCCTGGCTGCGATCGTAGAAGATCTTCGGCGTGCGGTAGAACCCGGTGCTGGACAGCGACACCTGAGCGAAGTAAGCCTGCTGCACCAGTTGCTCGAAGCTGACGATCTGGTCGCGCACCCGCACATGGCCGTTGCGGAACTCGACGTCTTCCTCGGTCACTTGATAGTGCCGTGCGGCAAACTCGGTCAGGCGGCGCTTGAGGATTTCAGCCGCGTTCTGCGCCGCCTTGCCGTTCAGGTCGGCGCCGCTGGAAGCAGCCGTAGGCGAGGTGTTAGGCACCTTGTCGGTGTTGGTGGCGGTGATCTGGATGCGGCTGAAATCCACCTGGAAGATCTGCGCCACCACCTGGGCCACCTTGGTGTTCAGGCCCTGGCCCATTTCGGTGCCGCCGTGGTTCAGGTGAATGCTGCCGTCGGTGTAGATATGGATCAGTGCACCGGCCTGGTTGAGGAAGGTGGCGGTGAACGAAATGCCGAACTTGACCGGTGTCAGTGCCAGGCCTTTCTTCAGGATCGGGCTGTTGGCGTTGAAGCGGCGGATCGACTCGCGTCGCTCGGCGTAGTCGCTGCTGGCCTCCAGCTCGGCGGTCATCTCTTCGAGCATGTTGTGCTCGACGGTCTGGTAGTAGTGGGTGACGTTGCGTTCGGTCTTGCCGTAATAGTTGGCCTTGCGCACGGCCAGCGGGTCGCGGCCCAGATGACGGGCGATATGGTCCATGACCTGCTCGATGGCGACCATACCCTGTGGGCCGCCAAAGCCGCGGTAGGCGGTGTTGGACGCGGTGTTGGTCTTGCAGCGGTGGCCGTGGACGGTGGCATCGCCCAGGTAGTAAGCGTTGTCGGAGTGGAACATGGCACGGTCGACGATCGAACCGGACAGGTCGGGCGAATAGCCACAGTTGCCGGCCAGGTCGAAATTGATACCGTGCAGCCGGCCGTTGTCGTCGAAGCCCACGTCATACTCGACGTAGAACGGGTGGCGCTTGCCGGTCATGGTCATGTCTTCGACCCGCGGCAGGCGCATCTTGGTTGGTTGGCCGGTCAGGCGCGCGATTACCGCGCACAAGCATGCCGGGCTGGCGGCCTGGGTTTCCTTGCCGCCAAAACCGCCGCCCATGCGGCGCATGTCCAGCACCACCTTGTTCATCGGCACGTCGAGCACTTCGGCGACCAGTTTCTGCACTTCGGTGGGGTTCTGCGTGGAGCAGTAGACGATCATGCCGCCGTCTTCGGTAGGCATGACCGAGGAAATCTGCGTTTCCAGGTAGAAGTGCTCCTGGCCGCCGATGTGCAAGGTGCCCTGAATGCGATGGGGGGCGCTGGCCAGAGCAGCAGCCGAATCGCCGCGCTGATGGGTGTGGCTATCGAGCACGAAGTGCTTCTTGCGCAGCGCCTCGACCACGTCCAGCACCGGTTCCAGGTCTTCGTACTCGACGATGGCGGCCATGGCCGCCTTGCGTGCGGTTTCAAGATCGCGGGCAGCGACAGCGAGCACCGGCTGGCCGAAGAACTCGACCTTGTCGATGGCCAGCAGCGGGTCGCCGGCCACCACCGGGCCGATGTCCTTCAGCCCGGGGATGTCTTCGTGGGTGATGGCGATACGCACACCCTCGAAGGCATAGCACGGCGTGGTGTCGATGCGCAGGATGCGCGCATGGGCGCGGTCGGCGGTACGTGCATACACATGCAACTGGTTAGGGAATTCCAGGCGATCGTCAATGTACAGCGCCTCCCCCGATACATGCTTGTCGGCGCTGTCGTGCTTGACGCTGCGGCCGACACCGGTGGTCAGGTCCTGGCTGAACAGTTCGGCCATCTCGGCCTGGTTCTTGGCTATGTGATGGTTAGACATAAGCGGTCACCCGGGTTTCGATGTGCGGCGTTTGCTGTTCGATGAAGTACTTGCGCAGCAGGTTCTGCGCGGTCAGCAGGCGGTATTCCTTGCTGGCACGGAAGTCGCTGAGCGGGGTGAAGTCCTCGGCCAGGGCCTGGCAGGCGCGCTCGATGGCGGCCTGGTTCCACGGCTTGCCGCGCAGCGCCGCCTCACAGGCGCGGGCGCGCTTGGGAATCGCCGCCATGCCGCCGAAGGCGATACGCACACCGCTGACCACACCGTCTTCGATGCTGAGGTTGAAGGCTGCGCACACGGCGGAGATGTCATCGTCCAGGCGCTTGGACACTTTATAGGCGCGGAACGCCCAGTCACTGGAGGCGCGCGGTACGATGATCTTCTCGATGAACTCGCTGTCCTGGCGAGCCGTGATGCGGTAGTCGATGAAGTAGTCTTCCAGCGGCATCACCCGTTGGCGTTCACCCTGGCGCAGCACCACCTGCGCGTCCAGGGCGATTAGTAGGGGTGGCGAGTCGCCGATTGGCGAGGCGTTGCCGATGTTGCCGCCGAGGGTGCCCTGGTTGCGTATCTGCAGCGAGGCAAAGCGGTGCAGCAGGGCGCCGAAGTCGGGATATTCCTCGTTAAGCGCGCCATAGCAGTCGGTGAGCGGGGTGGCGGCGCCGATTTCCAGGTGGCTGGCGGTTTTCTCGATGCGCTTGAGCTCGGCCACGTGGCCGACGTAGATCATCACCGGCAAGGTCTTGTGGAACTGGGTGACTTCCAGCGCCAGGTCGGTACCACCGGCCAGCAGTCGCGCTTCGGGGTGCGAGCTGTACAGGTCAGCCAGATCCGCCACGGTCAGCGGCACCAGGCAGCGCTTGTCGCCGCTGTTCAGCTCGCCGGTCTGGGTCGGGGCAATCGCCTTGAGGCGGCTGATGGTTTGCGCCTGCTGGGTATCGAACTGGTCGCGGCAGGGCTGGCGGCAGCTCTGCTCGGCGGCGTCGAGGATCGGCCGGTAACCGGTGCAGCGGCACAGGTTGCCAGCCAGGGCTTCCTGGGCCTGGTGCAGGTCAGGGCCGCTGCTGTTCTTTTGCAGGGCAAACAGTGACATGACGAAGCCGGGCGTGCAGAAGCCGCATTGCGAACCATGGCAGTCCGCCATCGCTTGTTGAACGCTGTGCAGTTGACCCTGTTGTTTGAGGCCCTCGACACTGATCAGTTGCTTGCCATGCAGCGACGAGACGAAGGTCAGGCACGCGTTCAGGCTGCGGTAGCGCAGGCTGTCGTTACCCAGGTCGTCCTGGATCAGCTCGCCGACCACCACGGTGCAAGCGCCGCAGTCTCCACTGGCGCAGCCCTCCTTGGTGCCGGTTTTGCCCAGGTGCTCGCGCAGGTACTGCAGCACCGTCATGTTAGGGTCCAGGGCGTGCTCACTACGCAGCTCCTGGTTGACGAGAAACTGGATCACGGGGATGGCCTCGCAATGGTTTTATTGTTGTTGGGCGGACTCTAAGCAAGACCTGTCTAGCAGGTCAATATTTTTCTGACTCAAGGGTCAAGAAAATGCACATGTCCATGCCCAGCCGCACACACTGCCTCTATTCCAAGCATAGATCGCGCCGGGCGCGTGGCTGTCTGAAAGGTCAAATAAACCACCTGGCCCCTCTGCGCGATTACCGCCCAAGTACGCTACAATTCGCCCCTTGTGCCCAGTTCAATGATTTTGAAGGAAAACCATGACGTTCAAGGCCCCGGACAGCCTCTCCGAGCAGATTGCCGATTACCTGGCCGAACGCATCATCCGCGGCGAGCTGGCGCCAGGCGAACGTATCCAGGAGCAGAAAGTTACCCAGGCGCTCAACGTCAGCCGCGGCTCGGTGCGCGAAGCACTGCTGATCCTCGAACGCCGTCATCTGGTGGCGATCCTGCCGCGCCGGGGCGCCCATGTGACCCAGCTGGATGAGCGCAGCGTTCGCAGCCTGTGCTCGCTGATGGGCGAGTTCTACATCCTGCTGGGCAATGCAGTTGCGCAAAAATGGCGCACCGAAGCCGACCTGCGCCCGTTTCTGGAAATCCAGCAGCGGCTCCAGCGTGCCCATGACCAGCTCGACATCAAGACCTTCGTCGCCGACAGTTTTGCGGTCATGCGTGCGGCCTATCCCTTCGCCGACAACCCGTTCCTGCAGGAAACCGTGGAAAACCTGCAGCCGGCCATGAGCCGTGCCTATTACCTGTCGCTGGACCAGCGCCAGGCCAACATGATCGACTATCTCGACCTGTTCGCCCGGCTGCTCGAAGCCGTGGTCTCGCGTGACCTGCCGCGCATTCGCGAGGTGCTCACCGCCTATGGCCAGCGCAGCTGCGAACTGGTGCTGGCGGCACTGGCCAGAGGCTGACCGATGCGCCTGAAGTGCATTCGCCTGGCCGGGTTCAAGTCGTTCGTCGACCCGACCACGGTCAACTTCCCCAGCAACATGGCGGCCGTGGTCGGCCCAAACGGCTGCGGCAAGTCCAATATCATCGACGCGGTGCGTTGGGTGATGGGCGAGAGTTCGGCGAAGAACCTGCGCGGCGAGTCGATGACCGACGTCATCTTCAACGGCTCCAGTGGCCGCAAGCCGGTCAGCCAGGCCAGTATCGAACTGGTGTTCGACAACAGCGAAACCACCCTGGTCGGCGAGTATGCCGCCTACGCCGAGATTTCGATCCGCCGCAAGGTTACCCGCGACGGGCAGAACAGCTATTACCTCAACGGCACCAAGTGCCGACGGCGTGACATCACGGATATTTTCCTCGGGACGGGTCTGGGGCCGCGCAGCTACTCGATCATCGAGCAGGGCATGATCTCCAAGCTGATCGAGGCCAAGCCCGAGGAGCTGCGCAACTTCATCGAGGAAGCGGCTGGCATTTCCAAATACAAGGAGCGCCGCCGCGAAACCGAGAACCGCATCCGCCGCACCCAGGAAAACCTGGCGCGCCTGACCGACCTGCGCGAAGAGCTCGAGCGCCAGCTGGAGCGTCTGCATCGCCAGGCCCAGGCAGCCGAGAAGTACCGTGAGTACAAGGCTCAGGAGCGGCAGATGAAAGCGCGCCTGTCTGCCTTGCGCTGGCGAGACCTGGACGAACAAGTACGCCAGCGCGAATCGGTGATCGGCGATCAGGGCGTTTCTCACGAGGCACTGGTGGCCGAGCAGCGCAATGCCGATGCCAGTATCGAACGCCTGCGCGACGGTCATCACGAACTGTCCGAACGCTTCAACCAGGTGCAGGGCCGTTTCTACTCGGTAGCCGGTGACATCGCCCGGGTCGAGCAGAGTATCCAGCATGGCCAGCAGCGCCTGCGGCAGTTGCAGGACGACTTCAAGGAAGCCGAGCGCACACGCCTGGAAACCGAATCGCACCTGGGGCACGACCGTACTTTGCTGGCGACTTTGGGCGAAGAGCTGGCCATGCTCGAACCCGAGCAGGAAATGACCCTGGCTGCTGCCGAGGAAGCCGCTGCCGCGCTGGAAGAGGCCGAGCTGGGGATGCACGGCTGGCAGGAACAGTGGGACAGCTTCAACAGCCGCTCCGCCGAACCGCGCCGCCAGGCCGAAGTGCAGCAGGCGCGCCTGCAGCAGCTGGAAACCAGTCTTGAGCGCCAGGCCGAGCGCCAGCGCAAGTTGGTCGAGGAGCGCGAGCAACTGGGCAGCGACCCGCAGGATGCCGCCATGCTCGAACTGGCCGAGCAACTGGCCAGCAGCGAAATGCTGCTGGAAGAACTGCAGCTCTGCGAAGAGCAGGTGATCGAGCGCCTGGAAAGCGCGCGCGAGCAACTGCAGCAGGCCACCCAGGCGCAACAGCAGGCACAGGGCGACCTGCAGCGCCTGGGCGGGCGCCTGGCCTCGCTTGAAGCCTTGCAGCAGGCCGCCCTGGAGCCGGGCGCAGGTGCTGCGCAATGGCTGCACGGCCAAGGGCTGGAGCAACAGCCGCGGCTGGCCGAAGGTTTGGGGGTGGAGCCGGGTTGGGAGCTGGCGGTAGAGACGGTGCTTGGCGCCGATCTGCAGGCTGTGCTGGTGGACGATTTCAACGACCTCGATTTTGCGGGCCTGGAACAGGGTGAGCTGCGCTTGCTGCTGGCCGTCGGCGCGGGGGCGACGTTGCCCGGCAGCTTGCTGGAGAAGGTCGAGGGCCGTATCGACCTGGCGCCCTGGCTGGGCCAGGTAAGGCCTGTGGAAGACCTGGCCCAGGCGCTGGAGCAGCGCGGGGCGCTCGGCGAAGGGCAGAGCCTGGTCAGTCGCGATGGCTACTGGGTCGGCCGGCACTTCCTGCGGGTACGCCGGGGTGGCGAGGCCGAAGGCGGCGTGCTGGCGCGCGGCCAGGAAATCGAACGCCTGGGCCAGGAACAACTGGAACAGGAAGCGGCGCTGGAGCAACTCGATCAACAGTTGCAGGCCCTGCGCGAGCAGCAACTGGACCTGGAGGAGCAGCGCGAACAGTTGCGCCGCCGCACCCAGGATGAAAACCGCCTGCACGGCGAGCTGAAGGCCAGTCTTTCGGCCAGCCGCGCGCGCGCCGAGCAGGTCGAACTGCGCCGCCGCCGCCTGCAGGAAGAGCTGGGCGAGCTGGAAGAACAGCGCGCCCTGGAACACGAGCAACTGGGCGAAGCGCGCCTGCTGCTGCAAGAGGCTTTGGAGCTCATGGCCCAGGACACCGAGCAGCGCGAACAGTTGATGGCCCGCCGCGACACCCTGCGCGAAAGCCTTGACCGGGTGCGTCAGGAGGCCCGCCAGCACAAGGACCACGCTCACCAGCTGGCGGTGCGCCTGGGTTCGTTGCGTGCCCAGCACGACTCCACCCGCCAGGCGCTGGAGCGTCTGGAGCAGCAAGCTGCACGCCTGACCGAGCGCCAGGAACAACTGAGCCTGAACCTGGAGGAAGGTGAAGCTCCGCAGGAAGAACTGCGCCTGAAGCTGGAGGAGCTGCTGGAGCGGCGCATGAGCGTCGACGAGGAAATGCGCCTGGCTCGCCTGCACATGGACGAAGCTGACCGCGAACTGCGCGATGCCGAAAAACGCCGCACCCAGGCCGAGCAGCAGGCCCAGCTACTGCGTGGTCAACTGGAGCAGCTGCGCCTGGAGTGCCAGGGCCTGGATGTGCGGCGCAAAACCTTGCAGGAACAGTTGCTGGCCGATGGCTATGACCTGCAAGGCGTGCTCGCCACCCTGGAAGCCGAGGCCAGCGAGCAGGGCACCGAGCAGGAGCTGGAACAGCTTGAAGCGCGCATCCAGCGCCTGGGGGCGATCAACCTGGCGGCCATCGAAGAATACGAGCAGCAGTCCGAGCGCAAACGTTACCTGGACGCCCAGGACGCCGATCTGGTCGAAGCGCTGGAGACCCTCGAAAACGTCATCCGCAAGATCGACAAGGAAACCCGCAACCGCTTCAAGGATACCTTTGATCAGATAAATGCCGGATTACAGGCACTTTTCCCAAAAGTTTTCGGTGGTGGCAGCGCTTATCTGGAACTGACGGGCGAAGATTTACTCGATACAGGGGTGACGATCATGGCGCGCCCACCGGGCAAGAAGAACAGCACCATCCATTTGCTGTCCGGCGGCGAGAAGGCACTGACCGCCTTGGCGCTGGTGTTTGCCATCTTCAAGTTGAACCCCGCACCGTTCTGCATGCTCGACGAGGTCGATGCGCCGCTGGACGATGCCAACGTCGGGCGCTACGCGCGTCTGGTCAAGGAAATGAGTGAAAGCGTGCAGTTCATCTACATCACCCATAACAAGATTGCGATGGAGATGGCGGACCAATTGATGGGGGTGACCATGCATGAACCAGGTTGTTCACGCCTTGTTGCGGTTGATGTGGAGGCGGCCATGGCCATGGTCGACGCGTGATGCACGACAATAGGGGCACATTCTGCAGCGAAATGCCCCCGCCGTGTGCGACAGACGGTGTAAAGTTGTCTTTGGTCGTGCTAGCTTAATGTCACTCGTTTTTTGCGTGGGTAAAACGCCTGTCAGAACATAGAGTTGGCGCCACGTGTTAAAGGGCTTTGAACCCTTTGTTTTCAAGCATATTTTTATAGAGGCACGGGATTACATGGAAATCGGTCTGCGCGAGTGGCTGATCCTCATCGGCATCATTGTTATCGCCGGGATTCTTTTCGACGGCTGGCGCCGCATGCGCGGCGGGAAAGGCAAGTTGAAATTCCGTCTGGATCGCAGTTATTCCAACCTGCCGGACGAAGAGGGTGGCAGTGCCGAAGTGCTCGGCCCGTCGCGAGTGCTCGATACCCACAAGGAGCCTGAGCTGGACGAAAGCGACCTGCCGTCGCTCAGCGCGTCTGCGCGTGATCGCGAGCGTGAGCCCAAGCCGGTCAAGGCCAGCAAGCGCGGCAAGCGTGCCAGTGCGGCTGCCGATGTGCAGCAGGGTGACCTGAACCTGAGCGCCGAGCCGCGCGAGCCCGACCTGTTTGCCGACAGCGATGACGACTTTGCCGCCGACAACAACCGTAGCAGCAGCGCAGCGCCTGCCAGCAACAGCGTCAAGGAGTTGCCACCTGCCGAAGAGGTGCTGGTCATCAGCGTGATCTCCCGCGACGAGGGTGGCTTCAAGGGCCCGGCGTTGCTGCAGAACATCCTGGAAAGCGGCTTGCGCTTCGGCGAAATGGACATCTTCCACCGCCACGAGAGCATGGCCGGTCACGGCGAGGTGCTGTTCTCGATGGCCAACGCAGTCAAGCCTGGCGTGTTCGACCTGGACGACATCGATCATTTCAGCACCCGCGCGGTGAGCTTCTTCCTCGGCTTGCCGGGCCCGCGTCATCCGAAGCAGGCCTTCGATGTGATGGTTGCCGCGGCACGCAAGCTGGCCCACGAACTGAACGGTGAGCTCAAGGACGACCAGCGTAGCGTGCTGACCGCCCAGACCATCGAGCACTACCGCCAGCGTATTGTCGAGTTCGAGCGCCGTGCGCTGACCCAGAAGCGCTGACAGATCCAGACGAAAGAGCAGCCTGAGGGCGTGCTGGCCGGTTCGGGTATCGTCGTTGCCTGTGCCGGCCTCTTCGCGGGTAAACCCGCTCCTACAGGTACATCACAGCCCTGGAAGCATGTG